>CANQRR010000050.1 GCA_947626285.1 uncultured Lachnospiraceae bacterium | reverse complement strand
TATTCTGCAGACCTATCCGAAAAGGTCATTCGCGGCATGACGGACAACGCCCTCAAGTGCAAATTCAACGGCGGCACCCTGCCTACGGGCTACGTCATCGACAGTGAGCAGCACTTCCAGATCGACCCCCTGACCGCTCCCTATGTTCTGGAAGCGTTCAAGAAATATGACGCTGGTTATACCATGACGGCTATCCGGGATTGGCTGAACGAGAAAGGGTTGAAGAACACCCGCGGGCAGCCGTTCTCCTACAACAGCATCCAGCATCTGCTGAACAATCGCCGGTACATGGGGGAGTTCCGCTACCGAGAAACAATTATCCCCGATGGCATCCCCGCCATCGTACCCCAGGACCTGTTTGAGCGGGTGCAGGAAAAGCTGGCAAAGAATAAAAAAGCTCCAGCCCGGCATAAGGCTGAAGACGACTACCTGCTGACCACAAAGCTGTTCTGTGGTTACTGCGGCAGCTATATGTGCGGCGAGAGTGGCACCAGTCACACGGGAAAAGTGCACCATTACTACAAATGCGCCACGGTGAAGAAAAAGCGCGGCGACTGCCACAAGAAGCCGGTCAATAAGCAATTCATTGAGGATTTCATCATCCACGAGACGATGAAGGAGATACGGGACGACAAGGTGATAGCGGCCATAGTATCCACGGTGATGGACCTGCAGGAACAGGAGAACACTCAGCTCCCGCTGTATGAGCAGCAGTTGAAAGAAGCGGAGACCGGCATCAACAATCTGCTCAATGCTATCCAACAAGGCATCCTGACGCCATCCACCAAGAGCCGCTTGGAAGAGTTGGAGGCCGCCAAAGAGGACCTGGAGATCAGGATCGCCAACGAGAAACTGGCAAAGCCGAAGCTGACGGCAGAGTTCGTGACCATGTGGCTGGAGCGGTTCCGCAAGCTGGACATGAAGAAGAAGGAGCACCGGCAGCAGCTCATAGATACGTTCGTCAACTCGGTGTACTTATTCGACGACAAGCTGACGCTCCACATCAACTACAAGGACGGGACAAAGACCGTCACCTTTGATGAAATGAAGGCGGCACTGGATGAACAGGCCGCGGGTTCGGATTTGGATTGCCGTGGTGCACTACGGCGTCGGAGCAAAGCTCGCTTTGCTCCGACGCTTTTTTCAAAGCGTCATCCGCCCGCTCCCTTGCTCCTCCTTCTCCCCATGAAACCCGCTTCGCTGGGCTCTCATGGGGACCCCATTTATTTTTTCCTTTTTCCCGCGAAATCCACTTCGTGGGGCTTTCGCAGGGGCCCTGATCATATGCCGACGCGCCAAGGGGGCCGAAAAAGAAAATGACATGAACGATACGGCGGCAGTCAAATGATTGCCGCCGCTGTCATATGGATAGCGTTTCTATTATCATTTTAGCCTGACTTATATAGGCTTCGCAGAGGAATTCAGTTGAACTGACCGAACCAATATGGTAAATTGTATATGGGCCAACCATGTGAGAAACTCGCTCATGACGCATTCGGCTTGGCGTTGATAGAGGCGGCAGCCAGTGATACAGAGTGTTGAAAGGGAAAAAGATATATATCTTCCATTTATCATCATGATCGTCCAGATATAAATTATGACAGGTCATTTCATCGTCAACAGAGGAATGACGGATGATGCCTGTTATGGCATTATCGTAGCTTTAGAAAGGATCGGAAAAGGCTCATGATGAACTCTATTGAACTCTTCAGCGGGACTGGCGGTCTCGCTCTTGGACTTCAGCTGTCCGGGTTCGATCATATGGCTCTTTACGAATGGGATAAGGATTCCTGTGACAATCTGAATTACAATATTCAGCATGGGTATCCTGCCATCAAAGATTGGAAGGTATACCAGACCGATGTGCGCACGGTACATTATGATGGTTATGCTGACAAGATACAGCTCGTTGCCGGGGGACCTCCGTGCCAGCCGTTTTCTCTTGGCGGTAAGCACCAGGCATACAACGACAAGCGGGATATGTTCCCAGAGGCTGTTCGCGCCGTTCGTGAGGTAAGGCCAAAAGTCTTTATCTTTGAAAATGTGCGAGGTCTGCTGCGGAAATCCTTTAGCGAGTATTTCAACTACATACTCCTTCAGCTCCAGCACCCTGAGATCGTTAAAGCGGACGATATGACCTGGATGGAGCATCTTGCCCTTTTGGAAAGGCACCATACGGCCAGGCATGAAGCCGGGCTGTCTTATAATGTGGTCTTTCGCTTGCTGAATGCGGCGGATTACGGTGTTCCGCAGATCCGTCAGCGTGTTATCATCGTCGGGTTCCGCAGCGATTTCAATGCAAGCTGGGCATTCCCGGAACCGACTCATTCGCAGGACGCATTGCTGTATTCCAAATGGATATCTAAGGATTATTGGGATGAGCATGACATGAAAGCGCCCTCCGATGTCCCGCTAACAAAAGCGAAATTGAAAGCTGTACAGAAATCTGTTGAAGAAGGTCTTTGCCCGACCAGGCGCTGGCAGACAGTAAGGGATGCTATCGGTGATCTCCCCGATCCGACCAGGCCTTATGATATCGAACTATACCGCAACCATGAGCATCGCCCAGGTGCAAAGACCTATGCCGGTCATTCCGGCAGTTTGCTGGATGAGTCATCAAAAACAATAAAAGCCGGAGCGCATGGCGTCCCCGGCGGCGAAAACATGGTCGTTCTTGATGACGGCAGCGTCCGCTATTACACGGTCAGAGAAAGTGCAAGGATACAGACGTTCCCGGACGATTATCTGTTCAGCGCATCCTGGACGGAGAGCATGAGACAAATAGGGAATGCTGTCCCGGTCAAACTCGCCGCCGCAGTTGGTCAGTCCGTGTATGATCAAATGGAAAGGATGAGTAAAAATGGCTCCAAGAAATAATGAAACTATCCCTGTCCTGACACCTTATGACCCGCTGGATAAGCGTCATCTCGGGGAGCAGGTAGCTGAGGCTCTTCTTGAGCAGGACATTCACCCCCTGCCGCCGAGCCGTTTCATCGGAGCCGGTGTGTATGCGCTTTACTACATAGGTGACTTTCCGACCTACGCCGCCTTGACCGAACGTAACAAGGATGGCCAATATCTCTGCCCGATCTATGTCGGCAAAGCAGTACCTGAAGGTGCCAGAAAAGGCGGTCAGGGAGAAGATGTCGATCCGGGCAATGCGTTATATAAACGGCTCAACGAACATGCGAAGTCTATCGAAGCCGCTGCGAATCTGGATCTTGCTGATTTCCGCTGCCGCTTTCTTGCAGTAGACGATATATGGATACCGCTTGCGGAGTCAATGGTCATCGAGCGGTTCAAGCCTGTCTGGAACTGCCTGCTTGAAGGTTTCGGAAACCACACTCCCGGTCGCGGACGCAGCAGCATGATGACGCCGTCCTGGGACTGGTTCCATCCCGGAAGAGCATGGGCAGCTGGTCTGCAGCCGTTCACGAGATCCAAGGAACAGCTTGACGCTGAGATCAGAGAATATCTCCGGAACGCTCTCCTCTAAAATCAGGGAGAGGAAAAACAAAAGGATATCCGTTCATCGCAAAAGGAAAAGAGCGGTCACTATGAACAGCGACCGCCCCTGATCATTCCTTACTTGTCAAGACGCCCCTTGGCGCGATTTGCGTATTTGGAGATCTGATCTGCGACCACCTTGGGGTCTTTGGAGAGGAGCCTGACGAGCCCCTTGTCTTTTTTGTAAGACTCCTCGGTCACCTTGCTTACAGTGATAATGTTGCGGATGTCCTCAAGATCGATATCGTATTTGGCCGCGATGTCAATAATGAGCTGAGCGAAGGTGTTTTCGTATCCATCGTCGATAATACGTGCCGCAAGATCGCGGGTTTTAATGCCAAGGTGCCATCCCAAGCGAACAAATACCTCTGTGGTATGAGTGGACAGCCTCGGGATCTCGCGAAGAATAGCCGCCTTCTTTTCAGCCAGTTCCCTGGCCTCCTTGGCTTTCTTCGCGGCCAGCTCTCTTGCCTGCTTGGCACGGAGCACCTTCTTGAGCCCATGAACCGTCTCACACTCGACGTGAAGGCGCTCAGGATCGTATGTAACGTCAGCGATGATATCCTCGTAGGTATATGCGTCTTCTGCCGCTACGCTGGTACCTTCGATCGTGCTGTTAAGCGAGACGACCTTGATGCCATCCGGGGGTAGCTTTCTGTAGATATTATTTACGACAGAGTTTACTATTGAGTAACCGTAATTCTTCATGTATGCAACCGTGGGCTTCTGAAGCATTTTCTCAGCGTATTCAACTATTCTCATAACACAGTCCATTGTGATGTCTTCACGAGTCGTAATTCCGCGTGCCTCAAGGATATCTACTTTGGTGTTGTTTCCGGAAAGCCGTTTTCCGTCCTTTGTCGTTTTTCCGTTCTTAGAAAACAAACAGAATGTTGCGAAGTCTTGTGCTGCCAGCCAAAAGTTGGCATACAACTGCTGGTCGGCCATCAAAGCATCTTTGGTGGTAATACCTTTCTGATGGATGGTGTTCAAGATATTTTCAAACGTAACGCAAGTAGCCTTTTTCATGACTGGACTCTCCTCTCATTTTTTGTTGAGGGAGGAGCCGCAAACATGTTTGATGGCTCATCCTGCCCTCTGATGAAAGGATAAGCCAGGGCTTTCAAGAGCCTTGTATGGTGGCAGTCAAGGAGAGGACAAGATAAAAAAAAGAATTTATCAAGAAATAAAAAATGCTTTCTTGATAAATTCTTGAAGATAGAATGTTAAAATACGTTAGACGCTTAGTCTAAGAAAGACTGGGGAGCCTATGAAGAGCAGCGATTTGCCGCGCGGTCTAAAATACAAGATCGAAATAGCTCATCCGGGTATTATCGTTCCTGGAACTGACGATGAGCCGGTCGCCACGATAGTTCTGGATGGATGCATTTTCCACTATCGGCTGATTTCATACAAACTTCAGGCGGCAGGTCAGCCGACCATGGAAGGAGATTATCCGTATAAAACGCAAAAAGATGTTGAAGGTTGGGCCTGGGACAATCTTACAATGCTGCTTGCAGAGGCACATCTCCATCATATCATTCGGTTCGACAAAAAATCCAAATGCTATTATGATTTCCTGTCACAAACACTTTATGGGGCAAATGGCTATTATGAAAAAAAGGGAAGCGTCGCTGATGGACGTGTAAATGTAGCAGCGATCCGTGGTGAACCAATCATGCTTCCTGATAGTGTTATTCCCTTTATTGAACGATTGACAAAGCATCCTAAAACAGGAGTTGAAATAGATAGGTTTATTGATGAAAACTTTGATGAAGGCGCTGATGACAATAGTTGGGGAAATACACTTGAAAATGAGAGAAAGAAAATTTCTCAAGCTTTTTACAAATTTAAACAATACGACACGTCGATTGGAGACACTTTCTTTAGAGAAAAGACAGGGAGAAGGCTTTTCAAATATATGGGAGAGCCTCAAATATGGTTTATTGGCGAAGATGTTCCATTCGAAAGCCTCACGATCGACAAAGTATATAAAGCAGTTGCAAAATATGACGTTATAACAATATGCGATCCAGTGACCGGGCAGTTGTTACACTCTGTTTTATCCTCAGATATTTCAGCAGAAGAATCTATGGCTTTTCTGGGCTTGGATGCGGAACTGCTTGACCCAAGCATGATTAATGTTAAGACGTTTTTTGATGCCAATTTTTGTGATTCGGCAGATGTCCTAAAGTCAATGCTGTCCAACTTTTGCACCATACTTGATACTGTTTGGGCGAGAATAGCGAAAAACATCAAGAATAACTTTTTGCGTAGTTTAAGTGCATCGACTTTTTACGCAGATACGAGAGTAATACCGCAGCGTCAGTCGGATCTGAAAGCTTATCCGGTAAATGAAGAACGCCTATGGATCGTTCTTAATCAAACCTATACTACGGCTGTAACCGGGGTCATCAAAAGCACTGGGATAGCAGAGGAGTTTTTCAGGGGTTGCAAACTTGAGATCGCGCCGAAAAATCCAAGCCAAGGTATTGAAAAGGCTATTGATGGTATCGTCGCTTTGATACTGCTCTGCTTCTGTTGCTGTCAGACGTCATTCGTTGACGAAGAGCTTTCCCTGCTGACAAAAAGATATCAAAGTGAACTGCGCGAACGCATTCACGAAAAGTTTGATTATATTCCACCTGGCGGCAGTGGGGGAAGCCTGTTTGACCCTGAGGCATTGCAAATAGGATTACAAGACCTTCTGTCACTCGGTGAGCAACTATCGAGCGAAGGGCTATATGAATACGCATCAAGAACCTTAGAAATATGGAAGATATTTACTGACGGTTTTAATCTCAATTATAACGACGAGAACAGTCTGTTTTCACCCTCAATGGGCAGGGAGCTTTAAGGAGTAGTATATGATCAGTTCCAACAATCCAAATCTTTCGCGCCCGGAAGTGTTATTTCAGGAGTTTGCCCATCTTGATATAAGCACGCACCGCTTTTCCGGCAAGAGATCCTTTGATGGCCAGATCGGGGGATTTCCCCTCTTGTACAACAAGGAGAAACAGCAGCTGGCCGTAGACGCTACTGACAGTCATACACTCGTTGTTGGTGCATCAGGCAGCAAAAAAACCCGCGCGCTTGTTCTGCCTGCCATCAAGGTTTTAGGCTATGCCGGCGAGAGCATGATCATCAACGATCCGAAAGGTGAGCTATATAACCGCACAGCGGGAGAGCTCCGCGACTTGGGGTACAGCATTATTACTATCAATCTGCGTGATCCGTCGGTGGGGCACGCATGGAACCCGCTCCAGATACCTTATAGCTACTATAAGGCTGGCGATATGGATAAGGCTGCAGAGTTCGCCAACGATATTGCAAATACGCTGATACTTGGTGAGATCGCAACTGACGACCCATTCTGGAGTTACTCGGCATACGACTGTTGTTTGGGTCTCATTATGCTCCTCTTTAAGCTGTGCAAGGAAATGGATTATCCCGACAACGCCGTGAACATCTCAAATCTTTTGCGGCTGAGGCGGAAACTGTTTGAGAATGGAGTAAACGCAAAAAACTCTCCGCTTTGGAAATGGGCGAGCAAAGATGAGTTGATCGCAGCCAGTTTGATGGGAAGCGTTATGACCGCCCAGGATACAATGCGGGGCATCCTGGCGACTCTTGACCAGAAACTCCGGGCGCTTGCGATACAGCCGTCCCTGCTTGAAATGCTGGCGAATTCTAACTTTGATATTGAGGAGATCGGGCAAAGCAAAACGGCGGTTTATCTTATTACTCCGGATGAAAAGACGACCTATTCCTCGATCGTTGCGATGTTTATTTCGCAGAGTTATCAACATCTGATCTACTCTGCAACTCAAAGCGGCGGGCGTTTGGGAGTCCGTGTCAACTATATTCTTGATGAGTTTAGCAGCCTTCCCGCCATCGGCAGTGATTTTCCAAGCATGATCTCTGCTGCAAGATCAAGGAATATACGCTACCTCATCTGTATACAGTCGAAAGCACAATTAGTAAAACGATACAAAGAAGAGGCGGCAACTATCATATCGAATTGCACGAACTGGGTCATCCTGTTTACACGAGAACTTGAGCTTCTTCGAGACGTATCTGAGTTGTGTGGCCAAAAGAAAGATCGGACGCCAAATATCTCAGTCTATGATCTACAACATTTGTCGAAGGATAAGGATGAGGCCCTTTTGCTGGCAGGAAAATCAAAACCGTGCCTTGTGAATCTGCTGGATATCGATCGTTTTGGGGACCGGAGTTACAAAGTTATTGATTTCTATACTCCGGAAAGGCTTTCGAGATTCAATATTGATTTTTCAGAACTTCCTGCAGAGGCCAAAGCAATTATCGAAGAAGAACGGGCACGAATGTCAGCTTCTTTGAATCCTGGTCTCAACCCGCTTAGCACCTTGGGTCCAAGCGCTCCTCCTGCATCAACTGCTCCGCCTGGAGCAGGAACAAGCTCCGCAGAGTCACAGTCAAATGTTAATGATCTGATCGAGAGGATAGATAAACAGCTCGCCGCGTTGGAAGAGGAAGAGCGGAGAGTAGCAGAAGAGGAAAAACGGAGAGACGCCGAAAGAGGAGTGCGGAGAGAAGCCGAAAAAACAGAAGCGTCCAAACTTGGTCATGTTGTTGCTGCAATAAAGGACCGCCGTGATGAACTCTATCAAACCAGCGCGACTGGTACGACCGAAGAATAAGGAGGATCAATATGGAACACGAAGTGATCATTGCTTCTACAGATGAAAACAGTGCCGTATTGGAAGAAGCAGAGGCGATTTGTCTCCCTATCAAAACAGCCAACACAATAGCTCAGACTTACTTGGAGAATATTTCAAGCGACGATTTATACGAGGCAGAGGCCGCGCTGAAAGATCTTGGGGCGCTTGTTCAAAGGGTGATCCATCAAGCTGTGAAATCCGGAGATGCCGATGATTGGCATAACTTTGCCGTTGATATTGCCCGAAAGGATCTATACGATTTTGCATGCGACCTCTTGGAGTGTGGACTGTCTATTTATCCGAAGAACATCGATTTGCTGGCTGATTATCTCCAGTATGGAACTTCCTGCGGAAGAATAGAAAACTGCAGATCGTTCTATAAGGTCCTTTCAAAGATCCCGAAGATCCGTTGGGGCTGGCGGGGATACAGCTTCTCAGTCAGTTATCTGACGTATCTTTGGGAGCGAAGCGATTCGGAAAAAGAGCTGGAAAAGCTTCAGGAAGAGATGCTGGGTCTTGCCGCAGCTTTCAGGAAGAATCTTCCCTTTGACGAAGAAAGCTACCGATGCGAAGCAGATATCTACAAATTGTTGCATAAAAAGAAAGAAGAAGAGGAAGTCCTGCGCTTGGCCCTGAGCAATCTTAAAATTGCCCCGAAATGCGCGCTTCGCCTTTCAGATCTATTGTTTGATCGCGGCGATTACGAAGAGGCATTGACGCTGATCCAGCGTGGACTTCGTGATGCCATGCAAACGCAGAGATCTGTAAATGAGGGGTATTTATACTACCTGATGGGCCTTACAAAAATGGCCCTGGCTCAGCAGGCTGAAGCTCCGATCTCTGAAGAAACTGCGTGTGATATATACGCCGATTTCGATATTTCCTTGCGGCAGGAACACAGAGCGGCATATGTTAGTACGATGAAAGCAAAGACTATAGTTCTTGTGAACAAATCCGGAGTTCCCATTCCGGAAAAGTACGAGGAACTTAATTACTTGGTTCAATAAGAATGTGAACGACCCAGAAGAGGGTAAGTTTTATGAGCACTGATATCGCAAAACTGAATAAACGGGTCGAACGATTCTGCGGCAGCCCAAGTCCGCTGTTTTTTGAAGAGGCGCAGATCCTTTTAAAAGAATTGCTTATGGCATTCTGCTATGAGGAGGACTTCCTGAGGCGAAACAAATTGAAACAGCTTCTCGGTATGATCCGTCGTTCTTCGGAGACCGATGTGTCGACCTATGCGCATGTTCTTCATTCCATTGCATTTGAAGAATACGAAGCTGGAGATCCTGACTTCGCAGAATACCTGTTCCGCAGTGCGTGTGATCTGGTCGATGACAATTCCCTTAACAACAATCTGGCCTATGTGCTTCGAAGGAAAGGGGATGATCCGCTCAACAGTTGCGAGATTATCACGCTGCTCCTCCCTGGTGTTCAAGAGAGAGAACCATTCTGCCTCATTAATATGGGCCTGTTCTTTGCATTAAGGCTTTCTGCTCCTCATGATTGGAGGATCGCCGATGACCTGTTTGCTTTGCTGCCGAACGAACTGAATGGAGCTGATTCCTGGTGGGAAAAGCTTGGCAAGAATAATGAATCGGAGGGCTACTTGGTCCATTTCTTCTTGCTTCGGCACGGGAAAATTGAGCATAGCGACCTGGGTTCGATCAAAAGCATAGCCCAGCGTTTAGTAAAAAATATCGACGGCTTCCCTGAGTGGCTTGCAAGGGATCATGCCATCAAAAGGCTTAATGATGTAGTTGAATGCATTGACGATCCGGATTTCGATTCTATTCTGGAGGACTTCCTTGAGAAGATGCCCTGTTCACGGGAAAGTGTCGAGGAAATGCTGGAAACCGTCTCCGCTTTGGAGCTGCGGCCGGTGTACAGGAAGCTGCTGACGGATTGCGTTGCTTTGCTTACGCCGGAAGAACTGGCAAAACTGAAAGCTGATTATAAAGAAAAATTCTCCCTTCCGCTGCCCGGTGAGGACGAATAGATGCTTCTTGGAGAATTGCTGACTCTCCCCGTATTCAGGGATGATCCGAATACGGGGAGAATTCAAATCTTGGATCAATGCCTGGCAGCGGAGAGGTGAAAAGACCCGCATCCAGAGCACGGTATAACAAAAAAAGTGACTAGGGTTCCAGAGAATCTCTGGAACCCTGTTTTTTTTTGGAGAAAAGCTTGCCAACTGCGTAATAAGGGACAGAGCCCCTAAAAGTGGAGATTTCAAAAACCCAAACGTATACAGAGACAGAAACCGGTACAGACCCGGCAACAAATAACAGAAACGAAAGGATGTACGAAAATGAACCAGTATGAATTCAAGGCGACCAATCTTATTGCGGAGACCTTTGAGAAACACGGCGTCAAGTTCGACGTCGTGAACCACCACGGAGGAGAGCAACTCCTGGCGGGCTTTTCCGTTGAATGTGGTCCTAACGTGATCATGCGCTTCATCAGCCGTGACAATGATAATGACGTTGCGGCACGCATCTTTGGCTTGATCTCCAACACCCCCAAGGAGAAGAAGGTCCGTGTTATGGAGGCCTGCAACGTGCTCAATCACAAGATCCGTTACATGAAGTTCTATCTGGATGCCGACGGCGACATCAATGTTGAGTATGACTTCCCCGTACACGCTCCCGATGACGGTATCGGCGAGATGGCTTTCGAGATCTTCGTCCGCACGATGCAGATCCTTGACTCTGAGTACGGCATCTTTATGAAAGCGCTCTACTCTGATGATGAACTCGACATTCGGGCTCACAGTGTTCCCCACGAATTGATGCAGAAGCTTCAGGAACTCCGTAAGATGGTGGAGGCCAGGATGGCAGCTGTGGAAGACTCCGCTGACGGTGAAGGATCTGACGGCCTCGATCTCGACTTTGATCTGGACCTTGAGGCAGAAAGTTCTCCCGACGATGTCGCCTGTTAAGTCCGTGATCTCCTCCCACCTGAACGAGAGCCGGATGGCGACCGGCCGAAACTACAGCAGCAATGACCGCTGCTGTAGTCGTGGGAAGCTCAACTTCGCTCAGAAACACACTATTATCAACAAGGAGGATCTTACAATGGCGAACTACAACTATGGCGATTATGAAGAAGTCGCTCCCGAGAACATCAATGAGTCCCATATGCCCGTTCTGATCGCGGGTGACATTTCCGGAAGCATGGCGGGTCTGCCCATCCAGAATGTAAACAAGTCCATCAACCGTTTTGCCAGTGATGTCTGCAAAGATCCCAAGGCCGCTGGACGGGTCGATGTGGCAGTGATCGGTTTTAACGATGCTCCCCACATCGAGCAGAATTGGCGTCCTATCACCGAAATGAATCCGGTAGACTTCGCAGCCGGCGGAGGTACCAACATCCCGGCCGCTCTCGAAAAAGGCGTTGAAATGCTTCGTGAGCGCGGTCATTTGTATGAAGATATCGGTATTGAGGTCAAGATGCCTTATCTGATCCTTATCACCGACGGCTATGGCGGTGATGTCACCGAGATCGCAAAGGTGATCAAGCAGCGCACCGCAGACCGTAAAATGAAGCTGTGGGTCCTTGCGGTCAAGGGCTACGACAAAAAGTCTGTGGCTCAGTTGACCGATGGAAAGCGTGTATTTGAACTGGTAAACGAAGACGGTTACGATTTCTCGGAATTCTTCGACTTCATGGCGGTAAGCGTAAAGGCTGTATCCACCAGCGCTCCCGGTCAGGACACAGTCTCTGTGAAATCGAGTATCGGTCGTGAGGGTTCGACCTGTCGCGTTCCCGATCTTGACGCCTGGCTGAACGACTAAGGTGGGGCAGGAAGAGTCTGGCTGAACGAGAGCCGTTCAGCCAGACACACTAAGAAGGAGGTTCACAATGGTTATTTATAAAAGCAATATGGCAGGTCCATACCATGTCGAAAATGACTTGCCTTGCCAGGACTCATTCGCGATCTTCCACAACGATGTCTTCTCCGTCTTAGCTGTAGCTGACGGATTGGGCAGCGAACTGTACTCTGATGTCGGCGCATCTGTGACCGCTCAGACCGCAGTTGAATACTGTTCTGAGCATATCATTGAGGGAATGGGGTCCGCTGAGATAAAGAAGGTCATGAATAATGCTCTTGTGAGTGCTTATAAAGCCGTTCTGACAAGAGCCGCCGACGATGGCAATGATCCCGATGAGTACGACACTACCCTGTGCCTTGCCATATATGATGGCGAACACTTGTACTTTGCTCAATCCGGAGACAGCGGACTTGTCGCGCTTCTGGAGAACGGAGAATATCACCGTGTAACAACGCAACAGCGCGATGAAGAAGGAAGGGTCTTCCCTCTTTGTTGGGGCCCCGAAAAATGGGAGTTTGGCTATGTGGATTCTCCTGTGTCGGCTTTTATGCTTATGACAGACGGCGTTTTCGAGCAGATCTGTCCTAAACTGATGAGAAAGCGCGAAATTGAGATCAACATTCCTCTCGCCCGAAGATTTCTCGACCGCTTCGACTGTACGGAGGAAGATGTTCCCGATCTGGAAAAGGCCGTTCACGAGTACCTTGAACACTATCCGAGGCACCTGCTCGACGATGACAAAACGGTCGTCGTGCTGATCAACCCGGAGCGGAGACCTGCCCAGAAGGATGAAACGTACTATGCCATTCCTGACTGGAAGGCCATGCGCGATGAAGCGGAGAAAAGGCTTTTTGAGCCTGATCCGACTGCTCCGGAAGAAGTCAGTGATATAGCTGCAGATCCTTTGCCTCTTGAGGATGCTGTTTCAGATGGTCCTGAGAGTTCGGTCAGCACTTTTTCTGACCCCTCTGCGGATGTAAAAAAAACGAACGACTAACCGCACATCAAAGCCGGGGGCCGACATCGTCATAGTATTCTGTCTGTTGCTGTTCGGCCTCCTTGCCTGGCTTGCCAAAGACAAGATCGAACAGCATATGGCGATCAGTGCGTTTGGTGTCTTAGCTATTTGTTTCTTAGCGAACGCGTCTGTACTGCTGCCATCCTCCGGTATCCTCATTGTCGTTGAATATTCCATGCTTATTGACCCTCTTCTTGCTGCATTCTGCGGTGCTTTCGGTACGGCACTTGGAGAAATGACAGGGTTTTACGTAGGAAGATATGGAAGGAAAGCCGTTCCTGACAAGCTCATGAAATGGGTCAAAGCAAGAATGGAAAGCCACAAGTACTTGATGGTTTTAATGTTCTCGGTGCTGCCTCTGCCTGTCTTTGATATCGTTGGAATTCTTTCAGGAGCTATGAAAATGAATGCACTGAAGTTCCTTGGTATCTGTTTTACCGGGAAACTGATAAAAATGCTGTGCTATGTGTGGTTGGCGCATGAGTTATTACCACTTATCGGATAGGAGGAACAGTATGAGTGCAATCGACTATGCTTACACGAAGGGAAAAACAAAGCTGAAGCTTACTTTGCTTGGCTCAGGAGGAGAAGGCGCCGTCTATGAAATCGATGGGCATCCTGACGTAGTTGCCAAGATCTATCACGATGAGCCCGATAAGCGAGAGGGTAAGATAGACGCGATGGTTGCGATCAGCGAGAGTTTCATCTTTAAGAGCGCAAATCTCTCGAATGATATTGCCTGGCCTCTTTCTCCTCTTTACGATTCGGATCGTGATGACCGCAAATTCATCGGATTTGGCATGAAACGGATCAAGGCCACTGCTGAACTTGACGATCTGTATGTGTATCCCTCCAAAAACGATTCTTCCGTGACGATCAAGGACAGAGTAACATGCCTTATCAGCCTGTGTGATGTCATTGACAGGCTGCATCAAACCGGGCAGGTCTTTGGAGATTTTAATCCCAACAATATCAAGATCAAGCCTGACTGGTCGGTCAGCTTTGTCGATGCGGATTCATACCATGTCAGGAATTCCGGGAAAGAGTACCGCTGTGTAGTCTGCGCCCCGGGCTATGTTGCTCCAGAGTTGATCCGCGCATGCAAAGGAACTACATATGCAGACTGCCCTGGTGCGACATTCACTCGTGAAACGGATCGATTTGCCCTTGCTATCCATATTTTTCGCATGTTGATGAATGGCTGCCATCCGTTCATCTGCGAAAGACATTTGAAGCGCGCCGGCTCTGCTCCCGCTCCGAAATCTACCGACAAGAGAGTTGAAAGCGGAGAGACCCCCTTTTTCAAGTCGATCCCCAACTATGCGGCGCCTCAATATGCCCCGGATATCAACACGCTTCCGCCATATCTTCGCGACCTGTTCCGGAAGGCATTTGTTGATGGACATACAAACCCAGCAGCCAGGCCTGCGGCATCAGAATGGAAGAGCGCATTGATCCGTTACAGCAGCGAATTGATCGCATGTAGATGCGATCGCTCCCACTACTACTGGAAAGGGAACGGGTCTTGTCCCTATTGTGCGGCCGATCATCGCTACAACAAAAAAATGGGGCTCGTCCCGGCAAAAAACAGCGCAGCAACTACTAACACAAGAAATGGCGCCAATTCGGGCAGCACCTTCCAGACCAAGCAGGTGGCTGCAACCGCAGCAGCTGCTGCCCCGACTTACTCGAATCATTCTAACGCCGGGTGGTTCTGGTTTATTACCCTTGCGGCCACTATCGTAATGCTTATCCTTTTGGGACTGCATGCGCTTCCCGGCATCTATGCAGAAATGTTTGAAAACGAAACGCTTGTTGCTATTGGAGTCGTTGGCAGCTTGATATCTGGTATCGTCGGATCAGCGTTATTCAACAGCAAGTGGGCACCTGGAAGGATCAGCGGAACACACGCATGGTGGGAGTATCTCCTCTCTGTCCTAACGGCATTTGGTTTCACCATAGGGTTTGGAGTCGCCATGGGGCTGGTGATCCTTACGATGTATTTATTATCCTACCTTTTCATGGGTGCATTTATCATTGCTATCGTTGTAGGAATTCTGTCAGGAGGATGATCAAAATGAGAGAACAGCTCAAAAACAAACTGATTACAGATCTGGCATATTCTTCAGCCAGCGCATCTAAAACAGCTGAGGATCTGTGCGATCTTAAATATGCCGACCTGAGGAAAGGGCTGCTGGATTGGCTGCGAACCGATACGCAGACCGTAATACGGGACGAGCCCTATTCTACGGCTTGCCTTATGGAAAAGTATCACATGACCTATCCTGCCGCCCTGATCTTTTTGGAATGGTACAGAGAGGACCCTACCGCCGCTGTGTCCGTGCTCGGGATGCGCATGTAGAGGTGGTGTGGATATGACATATCAAGAAAGCCTTCTGCTTACCGGAAGCGAATGGACGTCATTGAGTGACGACAAGAAGATCGAGGTCTTACAAGCCATTGAGAATCATATGGCTTATGAATCCAACAGGGTCTCAGCACCTGTAGAAGGACAATTTCTTTATACGGGTTCAGACGGCATAGTTTTAGGTTCATATGATCCTCGTAGTGGAAGGATCTATATAAATGTATCTCAGTTTGATCCCGAATCAATGTACGGGAAAGACTCTTCAACTCTAGTCACAGCGTGCTTACATGAGGGGCGGCATGCATACCAGCATCAAGTTGCCAATGGGATCGTTCATCATGATGATCCTAATGAAGCAGCGGCTTGGCGGGAGAATCTCAAAGCCGGAAACTATATCTCCTTTGAAGAGAACCCCCGTGGATACTACGAACAGCCGGTCGAAGTGGATGCCAGAGAATTTGCTGCAAGCCGCTATAAAGAGATGATGAGTGAACGTTTACAGGCGGAGATGGATCGTCCAGCTGACTACAGCAGCGCAAAAGATGCTTTTGAGATCCAAACAGGCAACACTATGAGCGACGGAGGGGACTTTGCTGCGGATTATCATCAGAATGCAGGCAGTTCAGCGTTTGTGAGTTCAGCCGCCATTGACGGATCAGAAGGAATCCACCAATGACCCTTTGGAGATCCGTCTTTTCACAGCGTATATAAAGAGCAGAAACCCGGAAAGGAGCAAGGCACAAATGATCATCCGCAAGACGATGCTATATGGAAACTCAGTGAACGACAACCCGGTACCGGCGCCTTGCTCAATGCCGCTGGTCTCCATACCCGGCGTTGCTGATGGAAAACGTGTCTCTATCAGCCTTTCCGAAGAATTGCTTCATATGCATGTGCTTTTAATGGGAGGGACCGGTTCAGGAAAGACAAACACCTTTCGCCACATTTTGCCTCAAATACAGAGCAGGATGAGCGCCGATGATGTTATGTTGGTGTTTGATTCTAAGCGTGACTTTGATCATTTTCAGAAGAATGGCGATTATGTGATCAGCTATCGCAGCAATTGTAAAGGCGCCAGCGTATCCTGGAATCTGTTTATGGATATAGTCGCAGACGGATGGAATAAAGACAATATTTCCTCAAATGCAGATGAGATAGCTGACGCCATTTTCGCCGATGCGATAGAGAATAGTTCTCAACCGTTTTTTCCCAGGGCGGCAAGAGATATTTTTGCTGCCATCGTCAAAGGAATGGCTTTTCTGGGGATAGGTGATAGATCATATCGCGTAAAGCATTTGAATAACAGGTCATTGGTAAAATACCTGACGATTCTTGATGCGGAAAAGCTCAATGCTTTTATTTCACCCATGCCTGAACTGGCCGGGGTGCTGAAATATGTCGGAAACGGCCGTTCTGAGCAGGCGCTTGGTGTATTTGCGGAGCTGCAATCAATCGTTGGGCACATTTTCACACGGAACTTTGCAGAAGATGGACGCTTTTCAGTAAGAAGAAGCGTTAAGGAGCGAAATGGCAATACGCTGTTTATTGAGTACGATCCCTCCCGGGGGAAATCCCTGCAGCCTATCTATCAGCTGCTAGTCGACCTGTTTTTGAAAGAGGCCCTCTCACCGGACCGGTCCGGCAAAGGCCGAGTGTTTGTTTTTTGCGACGAATTAAAGATGTTGCCTCGGCTCGATCACCTTGAGGATGCTCTTAATTTCGGCCGTTCGCTGGGAGTATCAATAATTGCTGGTATCCAAAGCATGGAGCAGCTTTATGAGGTTTATGGTGAGTATGGCGGCAAGAATATTGCTTCCGCATTTCAGACCGTGTTTTGTTTTCATACAAACGACGTTGCTTCTCGCCAATATATCAAAGGCATATTTGGCGAAAACATGTCAGTTCTGCAATATATGACTCCATCGGGGAAGACAGTTGAAGAACAGCGTGTCGGCAACAGCGTTGAAGATTGGGATATCACCACATTGAACTGTGGTGAAGCGATCATTGGTTTGCCCTATCAACTGCCATTTAAAACTCAGATACGAAAATATGGAGGATGACCATCATGCACACGCTTGAGAGTATCAATGAGCTTCCAGATATTCCAGAATACGAACACACCTGGTGGAAGATCTGTTCTCCGCAAGAAGCGCCCGGAGAGATGGTCATTTTCAATGGCCTGCCTGGTGAGATCGGGCTTGATGACTGGCTTGAAGAAGAGGAGGATATGTAAAATGGGCAGCCGTTTTAATACTGCATTTTCTCTGGTCGCTTCCGTTGTAGGCCATTCCAATCGGAGAAAGGCAAAACGGAGGATCAACAGGCTCAATGAACAGAATAGGAATGTCCGGTCGCTTGGGAACACTTCGCCTGATCAGATCATCCCTTGCAGCTATCAAATGGGAAATATCAGCATCTCCGGTGGTTCTGAAGCTATTCGGAATGAACTGATCGTCCAAAACTGCAAGCAGAGCGTATCCGTTGGCGTGCCAACGATCATCCTTCATGAAGGCAATCATCTTCTTGAGCAGATACTTCAAACGACATTCTCCGGTCACAGGTATCTAAGGATCATCAACGCTTCGAAGCCGTTTTATGACCCGCTTTTCAGGCTGAATGATATGGAGATCGGACACTTCATCTCTGATTCATCTCAGAAAGATCATAAAGTGGACTCCGGCGGCGCTTTATATGTTAAGGCTCTTTCTACCCTTCTCCGCCTGCGTGGTATCACTCCGTATACCAGAATGTTTGCTCATTGCCCGCACGGTTCGATCAATAACATGATCGTCAACATGGAGAATTCGGGCATGCTAAATGCAGATAGGGCGGACAGACTGAGAAACGAGGTCTCCCTGGGATCAAGGGCACAAGCTGAAGTTGAATACTTTTTCCAGCAGCTCGAACTTGAATCGCCTATCCTGGCATGGAAAAGCAATCTTTCCAGATGCACCTCCATCTCGGAATGTATTCTGAGAAATGGGATCATGTCTATCGATGTCGTTTCCTGTGGGCGTCGTAATCAGCTGGCATTGATCTCTACCGAGATCGAGCACTGTGCAAGAGCAGGCAGGCCATTTAGGGTGATAATCGACGCTGTCTCTTTTTCAGGCAGCGAGAAGCTGATCCAGGCACTTAAGAACTCTTCAAATCCCGTTGCGTGGACTATTGCTTCCCCGGATATAAATCGTATGCTCGGAAATGCTCAGGGAGAGCTTGCAACCTGGCTGGCTCTCTCCCATAGAGCCGTATTGTTTTCTCATGGGATCAAGACGTGTGAACTTTTATCCGCAGAACTCGGTGAGTATGAGCATATCGACATCGTTGAATCGCGCGCGGGTGCCAACAATATCGGAAGAATAGGATATCATTATGGAACTAACTCCAGCTTTAGCACATCAGCAAAGAGGAAGCGTATCATTCAGCCGGAAGAGATCGGATCTCTTGGCAATAATGGCTTCATAATGATGGACAATGATACAGCAACGATCAGCAAGGGGACGTTGGTATAGGAGGCATCGCGGTGAAAAAGAATGACCGGAACAGCTTGGCCAATCATATTGCGGCCGATCAATATCGGTATTACTATGCTAATCTCTCAACTACTGCGCAGAATGCATATGACAAGCTGCTTAAAGGATATATGAAGCACGCGGATAGTATCGTGATAAGAGTTTCAAGTATGGATGAAGCCTGGTCGATCCACCGATCGCTTTGCTATGATGTTCCTGAGGTGTTTTTTGTCAAATCGGTCAAAGGATCTTACAACCCGTTGTTATCAACTGCAACTGTCTATCCCGAGTACCGGTTCGATTATGAAACATGCCTTAGTATTCTGAGACAGATGGAAAAACGGACAGAGCCGTTTATTCAGCGGATCGCGATGCTGTCAGAGCTGGAAAGAGTCAAGCAGATACATGACTACATCACAAGAAATGTTACTTACAGGGATATAGAAGCACCTTATAGCCACGAATCCCCTGGTGTCCTATTATATGGCATAGCAGTATGCGAAGGGATCGCAAAAGCCTTTAAGTATTTATCAGATCGAGCACGGATAAGCTCGTTAATTATCACTGGCGATGCATTTGATGATCCTGGTCGGTCATCAAATGGGACTGGACACGCTTGGAACATCGTGTTTGTCGATTCAACTCCTTACCACATTGACGTAACTTTTGATCATTCCGTGTCGAGTGGAGCCACACCTCGTTACGATTACTTTCTTTTATCTGATCCACAGATAAGAAAGGATCATACCTTTGAAGGAACTCCAGCGTGCACGAACGACTTCGAATTCTATATAACGACCGGACATTACGCAGACAGCAAAAAAGCTCTTCAAGTTCTAGCGAAAAATGAACTTAGATTTGGGGCCCCACTCGTAGTCAAAACTCCAGATTTTTCAGAAAGTGCGGACCGCGTTGCGGAAAAACTGCTCGCTGCTGTTACTGCAGCAGTTCCTCTGGTCTATGGTTTGAAGTCATCGATCTCACTATCGTATAACAGCGCGCGTATGATCTTTCAATTTGAATTATGCCGATGAGCATAATTCCCAAAGGGCCGCCACAGCAGGTCCCATATCCCCAGCCGTTCCCTTCGCGCTTCTCTAAAGCCGCCTCATGATTTGACGTCAAGTCAATGATCGGGGCGGCTTGCTATTTGGAGAAAAGCAATTCCTATACGTACTAAAAGCCAGAAGCTCAGCATTGATGTTTTCAATGAAAATTTGGAGAAAACAGGCAGCGTCCCGTATTCAGAGACAACAAGACAGACAAGAAAGGATGAGAACAATGAAGAGTTTTGAAGAGATCATGAGCGTCGGGAACGCTGGTTTGAAGGGGGTTGTCATTGAGGGATCTCCCAGCTCTCTGATCGTTACGGCGAAGAAGAAGCTTTATGTGCCCGAAAAAAAGATCATCCTCATGGATCAGATGACCGAATCTGAGTCTGAGTTGTTCATGGGTGTAAACAAAAATAAGGGAGGATTGATCGTATGAACTATCTCATGAAGAAAGTCGTGAATCTCAATGGCCAGGACATGATGCTGGCACCGTTGGATATCGACTTCGCTCACCGCACCATTTCGCTGACCGGCGAAATCGACGAGGACGCCGCGACGGTAATGAATTCCGCTCTAAGGTGCCTGGCAAGGGACTCTGAAGATGATATCACGATCTACATCCAGAGTCCCGGGGGCTCCGTTTCCGCAGGTCTCAGCATCTACGATACCGTTAAGGCACTGAAGTGCGATATCGTCACTGTTGCCTGCGGCATGGCGGCAAGCATGGGAGCATTCCTCCTGGCCGCAGCCGGGACCAAAGGCAAACGCTGGTGTCAGCCCAATGCCGAAGTCCTTATCCACCAGCCGCTTGGCGGCACGAGCGGGCAGGCTACAGACATTCGCATCCATGCCGAACATATTCTCAAGACGCGTGAAAAGCTCAACCGGATCTTCTCCGAGTGTACCGGGCAATCTTCCGAGAAGATCGAGAACGACACCGAGCGAGACAACATTATGAGTGCAGATGAAGCTCTCAAATACGGCCTTGTGGACAAGGTCGGAGATCCTATTTCCGAATGGTGAATGGAGGCACGATATGAAACACTATGACATTACCAAGCCTATCGGGCTTACCACTCCCTGCAGGGAGATCGAGAGCACTTGCAGCAAGGCGCACATGTATAAGAGATGCGGCCTTCGGCCGAAGCACTACATCATTCCTCTCGACTCCGGCTCCGGCAGAACGACCCTGATCGAATACATGACGGATATGTACAAGGAAGCGGGCGTATTGAGCTTTTCCAGCGGTCCCGATGACTATATCGAGATCACTTTCGACGGAACGCTTCAGCAGCTCAAACAGGCATTCGCAGCCATCGACTCGGCCGCAGTGTATACCAATGAGTACTGCAATATCATCGGCATGGACATCAGCGGTATCTCCTTTCACCTCGGAGAAACTCAGCTTACCGAGTTTATGAAGAATTGCAAGCGGGTATGTGAACACGCATGTGTGATCTTCTTTGTTCACACCACTCCCAACAGAAACGAGGAAAAGCTCCTGGAGAAGCTGTGTGAGACCGTCGATAACGTCACGCGTCTTGAAGTCGAGCCTTACACAAAGGACGATATGTGCGCCTTGATCATCAAGATCGTTGCGCAGCACGGGATCGAGATCAAACATGAAACCGTCTTTCACGCAGTTCTGATGGACATGGTTTCTGAGTTTGGTATTGCAAGCGTAAAGGACGCCATTTCTACTGCCGACACGCTCGTCCGTTTTGCTGATTTCTCAGGTTTCATCCCCGCTATTGATGAAAACAGCCTGAAATCGATGATCACCAGTTGGCACAATGATGCAGAGAGGAGCGAAGTGAAATGAGCAGAAGTGAGCGCTGGAATACCGTTAACGAGATCAAACGCAGGTTTCACGAAACCACGGACCCGGCGAACGGCGCCGGTCCGGTAGTGTATGTCGAAAACGGCAGGAAGTATTCTGATGACAGTGAGTCGCACATTGCGGTGATTGGCCGTACCGGCAGGGGTAAAACTCAGTGCTGTGTCCTGCCACAAGCTAGAAATATCGCCGATAAAAATGAAAGCATGATCATAAGCGACCCTAAAGGTCAGATTTACAGGATGATTCGATGCTTTCTCGGGAGCCATTATCAGGTATTTTGCCTTGACTTCCGCAATCCTCGTAAGAGTCCTACCAAATGGAATCCACTGAGCACACCTTACCGCCTGTTCCGCTCCAAAGACCCCGATGATAATGACATCGCCAGTTCCATGCTCAGCGAACTTTGGAATGGTGTCTATCCTTATGATGGACATTCAGATAAATTCTGGACGGATTCTTCTGTTAACTACGCAAAAGGATTGACTTATGGGTTGTTTGAAACTGCTTCCGAGGATCAGATCAATCTTGATAGTGTAGCTGTGATGATGGAGCAGTCTGAGATCCGTATGGGACCGGGAAATCTGCTTAAGACCTTCTATGAGGATCTTCCGCTGAATTCTCTTGCAAAGAGAAATCTTGCTACCTATGTCACTGCGCCGAACGATACAAGGGCATCCATCCATAGTGTCGCCGCATCCGGTCTGGAGGTCTTCAGCCGCAGCAAGGGCCTTATGGAAATGCTCAGCGATGATACCCTGAATATTATGGATATCGATGTTGAAAGACCATTTGCCTGTTTCATTATTACACCCGATGAGACGGATGTTTATGATAGCTTGAGCGGATTGCTGATTTCCCAGCTCACACAGCACCTCATCCGTGTTGCGCAGGAAAAGGGCGGGCGGCTTCCGATCAGAGTGAACATCATCCTGGAGGAACTTGGATCGGTCGGCAAAAGCATCCCTGCTCTGCCCAATCTGATGGTGGCAAGCCGTAGCCGGAATATCAGACTGATGCTGGTCCTTCAGAGCATCGCCCAGCTTGTTGATGTCTATGGAAAGAGCAAGGCTGAAACGATCAACTCCTGCATCGGTATTACGATCGGCTTTTCTACTAACAGCTGGGAAACCCTCACCGAGTGGGCCCAGCGCTGCGGAGAGAAGCAGATCGAGAATAGCGGGCACATTATCAAGGAGCAGCTGATCACGGCGTCGCAGTTGGCTGCTATGCCCACAGGCACCGCGTTGGTCATGGTAGACAGCCAATACAAGTTCATCGCTCATCTTCCTTTTTACGATGAGATGTACGATAACTCCAAATGGAAGGCTCCTCAATATCACCCTGCTGCAAGGGGGTCACAGCTCAGGCCTTTCGATCTTGAAGGCATGGTCAAGGGTATCAAAAAGAAGCAGATGGAGTCGGCGCTTTCGGGTTTCAGTTCCGAAAGAAAGGCTCCGGCGATACCTCCCGGCTTCCCTTTCCTGGATGATGTTCATACCGATGGGCCTATGGACACTGATAGCCTGGCCTCCAGGATCGACGCAAAAATCGCAGAACTCAAAGCGGAGGCAGAGGCAGCGCAGAAAAAGCAGGCTGCCGGGAAGAAGCACCATGTCATCATCACTGGCGCTCAAGGCAGCAAGGCAGGGATCGCACGCGTTATCGCTGCTGCGACAGGAGACAGTCTTGAAACGGCGGCCAAGAAGCTGGAGCACTTCCCGGTCGATATCGCATTCAGCACCCAACACGAAGCCGTGAGATTTGCCAGGGAAGTTACCAATGCGGGCGGAAAGGCAACTGTTAGAACGTCGTAACGAGGTGAAGCACTATGTATCCGGTCCTGAAGGAGGGCGTGTCTATCGGGACCTTCCAGTACGAAGGTTCCGATACCACTCACTATTATATTGAAAACGCCGATGGTGAGGAGTTTGAGATCAGCCACAGGCTGTGGGATGCGCTTCTTCAAGCAGACGGGACCCATCCCCTGGATCTTCCTGACGATGGGCGCCGGGTACTTCCCAAACTCAAACGGCTTGGGTTCGTTCGGACATCAAGATTTGTTCGGGATGACGGTATCTTCAACCGGTTCATTCTGTTTCCCATTGGCAGCCAAAGTCCAAAAACCCGCCTGATCTGCAAGGCGATCAATGCCGCCCTTCCCCTGGTTTCAGCTCTGATCTTTGCAATAGGTGTCTACCTGTTGAGATCAAGCGGCACAGATATTGGATACTATTTCAGCTGGTGGCTTTACTATGGCCTTCTTGTTTGCTCCCTTGCCTTACATGAAGCGGGGCACTTGGCCGCAGGGATCGCTTACGGCTATAAGATCAGCAATACCGGGATCCTTCTGCTCGGAATGATCCCGATAGGTGCATATGTTGCCCATGGAGGCAAAAAAGATGCGTCCAGATCCGAGAAAGTACAGTTTGCCCTGGCTGGAGTCGAAATGAATTTTCTGATCGCAGGCTTTTGTCTGCTGATGGCGATGCAGTTCTATTCATTATCCCTGGTCCTGGTCTCGGTCGCAAATATCAACGTGGTCCTTGCCGGCATCAACTTGCTTCCTGCTTTGGGTCTTGACGGCGAATCTGCGTTGAGCGCAGTATGCGGGGTAAACAGTATCAGCAAAGTAGCAAAAAAATTGCTTTTAAATAAAAACCGCCGAAAAAAACTCCTTCGCTCTGGATTCTCCGGCTACGCATGCTACTGTGTTTTAGCTATTACTATGATCTCAAAAGTTATACTTTGGCTGCTTATCTGCCTTGATGTCGTGTCTATATTTTTCAATATATTCTGAGAGCCACAAAGAGAGCTGAGGTGAGTTTGAGCTTGATGGAAGAAACCAAAAGAAGCATCAGGATCGCAAACAACAGATTCCCGTTTGAAAGATTCGTCCGTCTCTTTGCCCTGATCGAGATACTGCTCGTGTTCATTTACACGAAATATATCGCGGCATTCTCTGTGCACGGAAGCAGGATCTGGCTGTTGGTGAGCGCCATTGCAGTGTTTGCAGGAAGCAGCCTTGTTCTTTCGTGGAAGCTTGAAAGGAATTGGCTCAGCCTTCTAAGCGGAACTATATTGCCTGTGCTTGTATTTGAAGTGATCAGCATGTGGAAGTATTCGCTCGTGATCCGGACCGCGAGCATGATCATTGGGATCATCGCCATAGCGCTCGGCATTATCTGGGCATCAAAAAAGGTGAGGAAGCTCAAACGGGCCGACCTTAGGCGTGAAGTGCTGATCATCAAGTCGGCCCGCGCATCACGAATGATCTGCTGTTTATTTCTCGCAGGTGTCTGTATCTATGGAAGAGCCTTGATCGCCGCGCACTATGCTGTCAGCTACAGCGATATAGCTTATAGCTTATCCGAATCCTATAACGACATTCCGGACTATGAGAACTCCCTTGCTGCCAATATTGAAACAGTGGCCCGGATCGATCCTGATGGAGGGTGGGGATCTCTGACCATAGATGAAAAAAACACTGTATTGGAAACGGTGGTCCGTATCGAATGCAGGTACCTTGGAATGCGTGATTCCGCGCCTTCATTGGAGCTTGCATATCTTGAGGAGGGGCTGCTCGGACAATATGACGACGAGAGGGATGTGATCACTCTCTCATATAATTATGTTGTTGATTCCGAAGCAAGCGGTTATTCGGTGGTCCAGGTCCTCTGCCATGAGCTTTATCACAGATATCAGCGGTATCAAGTGGATCTTCTTCAGGCCATTCGGGACAATGATGAAACGGCGAAGTATGCTGACCTCTTGTTCCTGGATAACGCTGGGTCGTATGAAAAAGAGTTCAGCAACTACCTTTCGCCGGATGACGATTCCGTCGTTTCATATTATCTGTACAGTTCGCAGGAGCTGGAGCGCGATGCAGAAAAATATGGTAACGCCTCGGTCGTTGACTACTACGAGCAGATCCGTTCTTACCTGAGCTCAAACCAATAAAACAGATGGAAACCGATACGACAAATGCAACGCTCACCAGAAAAGCGTTGCATTGTATCGATTTACGCAGTCTTTGCCACGTCAGAACGGCTCTGGAGATGCCGGGACCCCCGCAAGCGGGGCCCCGCGCATCGGCCAGAGCCGTTCTTCCTTTTTCCCGCGAAACCCATTTCATCGAGCCTTCGCGGGAGCCCTGAGAAGGGAGCGAAGCTCCCGGGCGCTTAAATTATTGTTTTTCTTTCCGCAGCAGACGCCCCTTGATAAACCCGGCGGCTTTTTTCAGCGCCAGGACGAAGGCCAGGGTCACCGCCATGACGACCAGGGCGAAGAGGATGTTGCTCACGGGGTTTTGCATGAACGTCAGGTCCTGCACGAATCGCTGCATGAAGCGGCTGAACACCATGTGGAAGATATAGATCCCCAGGGTGTTCTCCGATACCAGCCGGATGGCCCGGCTCCAGCCGTGGGCGGCCTTATAGTTGAGACAGAGCACCCCCACCGCCAGCACGTTCACAAAGGTGAACACCGTGTCAAATCCATCCCACCTGTTGTTCCAGAACGTGCCGCCGATACGGCAGCAGTATATCCCCCAGAGCCCCAGGCACAGGGTGAATACGACGATAACGGCCGCCGCCCCGGCGTTCATCTTCCACCGGGCCCTGTCCATGAGGGCCTCGATCTTGGGCAGATGCCGGCGGATCAGGCCCCCGGCGCAGAAGTACACGAAGGAGTAGCCGAACATGCCCCAGAAGGGGTTGAACATGTTGAACACGTTGAAATCTACCACGTGGTCTCCCCGGCCCAGCAGGTCCAGCGCCACTGTGGCGCAGGAGCAGAGGAATACGTTCCCGAAGGTGAACACCGCCGCTGCGGCCATGAACCAGCAGAAGACCTTGATGTTGTTGTCATAGGCCGTCTTGAGAAGGGGGAAGAACACGTAGATGCAGACGAGCGCCCCCATGTACCACAGGTGGTTGATCCACCCCTGCCGGAAGGTCCAGAGCCCCTCCAAAAACCCCTTCAGGGTCACCGGCGTTCCCGCCATGATCATGATGGGCGGCAGTGTGACCGCGCCGCCCAGAAACGTGTAGGCCACCATCCGGAGTATCTTCATCAGGTGCTTTTTCAGGTCCAGCGGCTTGCCGAACAGCAGAAACCCGTTGGCAAGGAAGAACAGCGGCACGGACGTGGATATGATGCCCAGGAGGATATAGTTAAAGTACACCAGGCCCCGGGGCTGCTCCAGAACGTTAAAGGGAAACAGCACGGCGTGGGAGATGAGCGCCATGAGCATCCCTGAAAACTCCATCATATCGATGAAGTGATACCGCGTTTTTTTCTCCATGCTTTTTCCTCCCCGCGCCAAGCCGGTGCTTAGTATATGTCTATCATAGCGGAAAAATCCCGTTATGTCAACCGTCGCCCGCCGAAAATGCCGCAGGTCCGCAGGCGCGATTCGGGTCGCGATCTTGTTGATTCGCGGCAGAGCCATTGACGGCCGCCCGGCTGTCCGCTAGTATGATGACATGATATTTTATGGAGGAGGGACATACCATGACCGAGGAAAAGAAGCTGCCCGACGGACCTTGATACGATAGGTCATCCGCCTTTTGGCCCCTGGACGCAAAAAGGGAGCGGCGAAAGCCGCTCCCTTATGTATTTGCCTTACGCCTCTTCAAAGGCGTCCTTGCCCATGCCGCAGATGGGGCACTCCCAATCGGCGGGCACGTCCTCCCAGGCGGTGCCGGGGGCCACGCCGTGCTCGGGGTCGCCCACGGCCGGGTCGTACTCATACCCGCAGGGGCACACATACTTCTTCATATCGCGTGCTCCTTACTTGCCGAAGTAGCGCTTCAAAAGGCCGGCGAAAGCCTTGCCGTGGCGGGCCTCGTCCCGGGCCATTTCATGGACGGTGTCATGGATGGCGTCCAGATTCAGCTGCTTTGCCATCTTGGCCAGGTCGGTCTTGCCGGCGGTGGCGCCGTTCTCGGCCTCCACGCGCATCTCCAGATTCTTCTTGGTGGAGTCGGTGACCACCTCGCCCAGAAGCTCCGCGAACTTCGCGGCGTGCTCGGCCTCTTCCCAGGCAGCCTTCTCCCAGTACAGGCCGATCTCAGGATAGCCCTCGCGATGGGCCACGCGGGCCATCGCCAGATACATGCCCACCTCGGTGCACTCGCCGTTGAAGTTGGC
>CANQRR010000049.1 GCA_947626285.1 uncultured Lachnospiraceae bacterium | reverse complement strand
TCTGGACAATATCTACTTTTCAAGGTTCATCCGACCGATGGATCTGGTCGGCAGGCTCAAGATTCCGAGAGCCTATTATTTAACTGATTCAGTATTTCTTCCTGAAGTTGTTCCATCGTTTCCGCTTCCTCTTCTGTCATATGGTCGTATCCCACCAGATGCAGCACGCTGTGCGTGATCAGGAACGCGTATTCCCGTCGGACAGAATGACCATACTCCTTCGCCTGGGCAAGTACCCGATCCATCGAGAGTACAATGTCCCCGAGCAGCAGCTCCCCGGAATCCGGGTCAAAGCAGCCGACGCAGTCCTTTTCAAACATGGAAAAATCGCCCGGTCGTCTGTACTCCGTCATCGGAAACGACAACACGTCCGTCGGGCGGTCGATCCCGCGATGCGCAAGATTCAGACTGTGGATCTTTTCGTCGTCCACAAGCAGCAGACTCACCTGCGCCTCATAGGGGCAGGCAAGGTAATCCAGAGCCCCGGAAACCACCTGCAGGGCAAGCGACTCCGGTTCCAGATCCGAGATCTCGCCATACTCATTCTCAAAGTCGATCGTCATAGCATGCTCCGTTTCGCTGCGGGACTATCTCTTTCCGGCGTCCCGACGCTTGTCCTTCTGTCTGCCGCGCTGCGCAGCGCGCTGTTCGTACTCCTCGTAGGCGTTTACGATCCTCTGTACAAGAGGATGCCGCACCACGTCCTTGCTCGTCATCGCGCAGAAGCTGATGCCTTCCACCTTGCCAAGCACACGCATCGCCACGTCCAACCCGGACGGGCTCCCCGACGGAAGATCCTTCTGCGTCTGATCTCCGGTCACGACTACCTTGGAGCCGAACCCGATCCTCGTCAGAAACATTTTCATCTGCGCCGGCGATGTGTTCTGCGCTTCATCCAGAATAATGAAAGCGTTGTCGAGCGTGCGCCCGCGCATATAGGCGAGCGGTGCCACCTCGATCAGCCCTTTCTCCATATTCTTGAGGAAGCTGTCCGGACCCATGATCTGATACAGCGCGTCATAGAGCGGCCGCAGATACGGATCCACCTTGCTCTGCAGATCCCCCGGAAGAAATCCAAGCTTTTCACCTGCCTCAATCGCAGGTCTTGTCAGAATGATCCGTCCCACCTCGTCATTTTTGAACGCGGTGATCGCCATCGCCATCGCCAGATACGTCTTGCCCGTGCCCGCCGGGCCCGTGCCGAACACGACCATATCCTTCCGGATCGCGTCGACGTAGGCCTTCTGTCCCAGCGTCTTGGGCTTGATCGGCTTGCCGTTCACCGTATGGCAGATGCAGTCGCTGTCCATCTCCACCAGAGAGCCTTCCTTCTCCTCCATCGAAAGGGCAAGCGCGTAATCCACGTTCTGCTCCGTGATGGAATTCCCTCTGGCCGAAAGCGCGCACAGCTCGTCAAAGATCTTCTTCGCCTTCTCCGCATTCGCCGGGCTGCCCAGGATCCTGGTCTCCCCGCCGCGGTTCAACACAGTGACCGTAAGCGTACGCTCGATCTTTTTCACGTACCGGTCAAACTGTCCGAAGATATTCTGCTCCTGTCCCGCCGGAATGGCAAGCGGCACCTCAACCATGCTCATCGTCTGGCAATTCCTCCTCGCGGTCTTCCACCGCCGTGCGCCTCACTGCCTGTTCCCCGACCAGCAAGGTCCCCGTCGCAATGGCAGACTTCTCATTCCATTCTATTTTAACATCATTTTCAAATAATTGAACCCCCTTTTCCTGTAAATTTTTATAAAATTCACGGAAATCCGCCTGCAAAACGCCTAAAACCTCCTCTTTGGTGCGTATCATCTCCACGGATTCGTACTCTTTCGCCGTAAATTTCCTGATGTAGATGGGCAGGTAGAAATTCTTTGCCAGACGGCACTGCGTGAGTTCCGACACCAGATCGTACTGCTTCAACGCGCCGAAATCGTCCGGCAGCGAGAACGGCACCGCTCCTGCCTGGAGCATCCACGAAGACTTTTCCCTCCCGGTGTAGCGCTTCTTTGTAACGCTGAAAGGCGCTTCATCGTAATAGCGCCGTTTGCTCTGGATCACGATATCCGCGTCCGCGGACACGTACTGCCGGGAGACGACCTCCCCGCCGTCGTCGCAGATCGGGAGCGCGCCGGAGACCAGAAGATCCCCTTTCTTCACCTCGTCGCCCGCCTGCACCATCGGAGTCCCGTTTCTCGTGTAGATTGAGACCACCGTACCCGCGCGCGCGGCCACAAGGCTGGAAGGCTCCGCGTCTTCTTCTGTCTTGTCCTCCTCTTCGCCCAGGATTCCCTCCTTCACGTGGATCGTCAGCCGCGTTCCCTTCATATCCGCCGCCACCCACGCAAACTGGTTAAAATTGTTCCGGATATCCGACGCGAGCGCCTTGCAGTCCACGCCGGACTTCCACATGCCGTGCCGGATCCCGGCCCCTTCCAGATACTCGAAGATCACATCGTCCGTCTGCGACAGATTTCCGTCAATGCTGATATTCCAGACATGCGCGGACAGCCAGACCATCAGGGCAAACGCGGCCGCAATCCCTGCCAGATAGATCCGGCGTTTCCGATATCTGTGAATAAAAAAAGGAAGCCCATGGCGCTCCGTGATCCTGACGGACGCATGGCTCTTCTTTACAATTGCTTTCAGCTTTTTGAAATCCTTCCTGTCCACGCAGGCTTCGTACGCCTCGTCCTTCGGCAGGAGTTCCCACAGCCTGATTCCGTGAAACGCGCAGAGATTTAAGAAACGGTCGTAGGAGTTCCCGATGATCCGTATCCTTACATATCCTTTCAGCAGATTTGAAAATTGTCCCCTCATCCGACCCCTCCAGACCGTTGTCCTCAATAAACTGTCCTTTTAAATTCAGTGAAACCCCGATTCAACCCTGCCCTTCGAATCTGTCTTCTACAGATATTCAAGTTTTTCAATCCGCCCGGTGATCTCGACCTCCTCTTTCGTATAATTGATGATCCGCAGCCTTTTCCCGCTGACGCAGATCTTTTTCTGTTTTGTGAGCAGCCGGATCTCCTGCTCTGTGTAGGAGGAAATCCCCTTGAAATTTTCGATCACGACCCGCTCCTGCCCCTCGACTGAGACGAGAACATTCCCCTTCACAAAATCCTCCGGGATCTGGGCCGCCTCCACAAAGGCTTTCAACGATTGTTTCAAATGCGGTTTCTTCATACAAGTCACGCCTTCGCGGTACGCTCATCTCCTACAATCTATGTCTCAAAAGGCGCAAATATGCCGCAGGAACAGAAGTACAATGACCCTTCTGTCCCACGGCATTTTCTTGTCTTTATTATCGCGGAATATTTATTCTCACATCACTTGTGATAAGGTTCACCTTTCATGATGCGGAATCCCCGGTAGATCTGCTCCAGCAGGATCAATCGCATCAGCTGGTGCGGAAACGTCATCCTTGAGAAACTCAGCCGTTCATCCGCGCGGCGCAGTACCTCATCCGACAGCCCCAGAGAACCTCCGATCACAAACACAAGACTGCTCTTTCCCTGCACGCCAAGCTTCCCGATCTTCTCAGACAACCCTACAGAATCAAGCATCGTCCCGTCGATCGCAAGCGCGATCACATAGTCCGTATCGCGCATGCAGCGCAGCAGCCGTTCGCCCTCGATCTTTTTGATCTGCTCCTCTTCCGCCTGCGACGCCCCGTCCGGCGTCCGCTCATCTGCCACCTCGACGATCTCCAGACGACAGTACTTCCCCAGGCGCTTGCTGTACTCCGCGATCCCGTCCCGCAAATATTTCTCCTTTATTTTCCCAACCGTGAGCAATGTAATTTTCATATGTTTCCCCAAATGAAAAAGAATTATTCACCGAACGTCATATGCATACATAAACCAGGGACTGCGAGTGAGCATTCGTTTGGATTTCCAAGTGTTTTCAGCCACAAACCGTTCCATCGGTTTTGGCTGGAAATACGCCGGAATGGTACCGAACGAATGCCACCGCAGCCCCGTCCTAATTACACATTTTTTGCACTCTAATTTTTGCTGCTCAGGAACTCGTGAATCCCTTTCGCGGCCGCCTTGCCGGCGCCCATCGCGAGGATGACCGTAGCCGCACCTGTCACGGCGTCGCCGCCCGCATACACGCCGTCCTTGGATGTCTTGCCCGTCTCCTCGTCGGCGATGATACACTTCTTACGGTTCACGTCCAGACCGATCGTCGTGGAAGAGATCAGCGGGTTCGGCGAAGTGCCGAGCGACATGATCACCGTGTCCACCTCGATCTCGAACTCAGAGCCCGGAATCTCCACCGGACGTCTTCTGCCGGACGCATCCGGCTCTCCAAGCTCCATGCGGATGCAGCGGATGCCGCGCACGTTGTCGTTCTCGTCGACCAGAATCTCGGTCGGGTTCGTCAGGAGGTCAAAGATGATGCCCTCCTCCTTCGCGTGATGCACTTCTTCCGCACGTGCCGGAAGCTCTGCCTCGCTACGGCGGTAGATGATATGTACCTCCGCGCCAAGGCGAAGCGCCGTCCTGGCCGCGTCCATCGCAACGTTGCCGCCGCCGACGACCGCCACCTTCTTTCCGCGCACAATCGGCGTATCATAGTCGTCGCGGAAGGCTTTCATCAGATTGTTTCTCGTCAGGTACTCGTTCGCGGAGAACACGCCCTTCGCGGTCTCGCCCGGGATTCCCATGAACATCGGAAGTCCGGCGCCGGAGCCGATAAACACGGCCTCGAAGCCTTCCTCATCCATCAGCTCGTCGATCGTGACCGACTTGCCGATGATGACATTCGTCTCAATTTTCACGCCGAGAGACTTGACGTTCTCGACTTCCTTCGCCACCACGTCGAGCTTCGGAAGACGGAACTCCGGAATACCGTAGACCAGCACTCCGCCCGGCTCATGCAGAGCCTCGAAGATCGTCACATCGTATCCAAGCTTTGCCAGATCACCCGCGCAGGTCAGTCCGGATGGACCGGAGCCGATCACCGCCACCTTGTGGCCGTTCTTTGCCTGCGGGGCCGGCGGCTTGATGCCGTTCTCGCGCGCCCAATCGGCCACGAAGCGCTCCAGTTTGCCGATGGAAACCGGCTCGCCCTTGATGCCGCGGATGCACTTGCCCTCGCACTGGCTCTCCTGCGGGCACACACGGCCGCAGATTGCCGGAAGCGCGCTGGACTCGGAGATCACCTTGTAGGCCTCCTCGACCTTGCCTTCCTTCAGCTCGCCGATGAAATCCGGGATATTGATGTTTACCGGGCAGCCTTCCACGCACTTCGCGTTCTTACAGTGCAGGCAGCGCTGTGCCTCCTCGACCGCTTCTTCCTTATTGTAACCGAGACATACCTCGTCAAAATTTGTCGCTCTCACCTTCGGCTCCTGCTCTCTGACCGGAACCTTCTTCAATACGTCTGCCATTATTTGTCACCTCCGCAATTCCCGCATCCGCCGTGATGCGTCTTGCCCTCACGGAACTCGAGCAGCTTTCTGCCTTCCTCCGTCTTGTACATCGCCTGACGCTTCATCGCCGCGTCAAAGTCGATCAGATGTCCGTCGAACTCCGGCCCGTCGACGCAGGCGAACTTCACCTCGTCACCGACCATCACACGGCAGGCGCCGCACATGCCGGTGCCGTCCACCATGATCGGGTTCATGCTGACGATCGTCTTGAGATTGTATTTCTTCGTGGTCAGGCAGCAGAATTTCATCATGATCATCGGGCCGATCGCGACGCAGTGGTCGTAACTCTTGCCTTCTTTCTCATGGAGATCCTCGATGACCTTCGTCACCATACCGCTCCTGCCGTAGGAACCGTCGTCCGTCGTTATGTAAAGGTTGCCGCAGACGGATTTGAACTTGTCTTCCATGATCACGAGATCCTTCGTCTTCGCGCCGATGATCACGTCCACGTCGATGCCGTGCTCGTGCAGCCATTTCGCCTGCGGATACACCGGAGCTGTGCCGACGCCGCCCGCCACGAACAGGATCCGCTTTTTCTTCGTCTCCTCAAGCTCGCTCTCCAGGCACAGCTCGGACGGCTGTCCCAGCGGTCCCACGAAATCGCGGAAAGAATCACCCGTCTTCAGCTGCGCAAACTTCTCCGTGGAAGCCCCGATCGGCTGGAATACGATCGTGATCGTCCCGGCCTCTCTGTCGTAATCGCAGATCGTGAGCGGGATACGCTCGCCGACCTCATCCGCCTTGGCAATGATGAACTGCCCAGGCAGGCAGCGCTTTGCAACACGGGGCGCATCCACGACCATCTCGTAGATGTTGGCTGCAAGCTGCCCTGCTTTCAAAATCTTGTACATACCCTACCTCCATATTTGTACTTTATGCGGTTCATATCTTATTCAGTATAATGCAAGCAAGTGAATTTTTCAACGGAAAATTCAGTTTTGTTCCAGATAATTCTCAAACTCCTCCGCCGACATCAGGATCTTTCTGGGCTTTGTGCCCTCCTCAGGACCGACAACGCCCGCGTCTGAGAGCTGATCCATGATGCGCGCCGCGCGGTTGAAACCGATCTTGAACACGCGCTGCAGCATGCCGATCGACGCCTTGTCCTTGTCGATGATAAATTTTCCGGCGTCCGCGAAGAGCGCGTCCGTGTCCTCATTTCCCTTCGCGGCGGAGACCGCCTGCTGCACCTTCGCGATCTGCTCCTCCATCTGTGCATCGTAGGAGACGGCCGTGTTCTCATTCTTCAGGAAGTCGACCACATCGGCGACCTCCTCGTCCGATACAAACGCGCCCTGCACGCGCGCCGGCTTCTGGTAACCCTGCGGATAGAACAGCATATCGCCCTTGCCGAGCAGCTTCTCTGCGCCGTTCATGTCGATGATCGTGCGCGAATCCACGCCCGAAGACACGGAAAACGCGATGCGCGACGGCATATTCGCCTTGATCAGTCCCGTGATGACATTGACCGACGGGCGCTGCGTCGCGATGATCAGATGGATGCCCGCCGCGCGCGCCAGCTGGGCCAGACGGCAGATGGAATCCTCCACCTCGCCCGGCGCGACCATCATCAGGTCGGCCAGCTCGTCCACGATGATGACGATCTGCGGAAGCTTCTGCGGCTTGTTCTCGTCCTCGATGTCCTTCAACGCCTCGATCTTCTGGTTGTAGCCCTTCAGATCGCGCACACCGATTTCTGCAAACTTGTCGTAGCGCGACATCATCTCTGCCACGCCCCAGTTCAGCGCTCCAGCAGCCTTCTTCGGATCGGTCACGACCGGAATGAAGAGATGCGGAATGCCGTTGTACACGCTCAGCTCGACGACCTTCGGGTCGATCATGATCAGCTTGACCTCCTCCGGAGACGCCTTGTAGAGCAGGCTGATAATGATCGTGTTGATACACACGGATTTACCGGATCCGGTCGCGCCCGCGATCAGCAGATGCGGCATCTTTGCGATATCGGAGACGACCACCTTTCCGCCGATGTCCTTGCCGGTCGCAAAGGCCAGCTTGGACGGATGGTTTTTAAACTCGTCCGATTCCAGCAGATCGCGCAGGGATACCGCGCTGTTCTCGCTGTTCGGCACCTCGATGCCCACGGCGGATTTCCCGGGGATCGGGGCCTCGATGCGGATATCGGCTGCCGCCAGATTGAGCTTGATATCATCGGAAAGTCCCACGATGCGGCTGACCTTCACGCCCTGCTCCGGCAAAAGCTCGTAACGCGTCACGCTCGGCCCGCAGCTCACGTTCGTCACGGTCGCGTGTACGCCAAAGCTGTCCAGCGTCTGCTGAAGCTTCGCGGCCGTGCTGCGGATCTCCTGTTCCTGATTGCCGCCTTTGCCGCCCTTGCCTTTCTTCAGCAGGTCGATCGGAGGATAGATGTACTCCGGGCGCACCGTTTCGGCGGTCTTCGCCATCTCGGCTTCCACGGAGGCGATCCCTTCCTCGATCTCCTTCTGGGAAGAACGCGGATTGCGCTTTGCGGACGGCTCGTGTCCATTTGTATCCCCCTGCGCCGCCTGCTGTACGTCCTCTCCCGCATCCTCATTTTGTCCCGTCAACTCGTCACCCGACTTCGGACGCGAAGTCTCATGCGCCAATGTGCGCTCCGTCCGGGCCGGCGCATCCGCCAATTTCTCTGTTCCGGACGTCACCGCCGTTTTCTGCGTTTCCTCGTCCTCTGTGCGGATTCCCTCAATATGGATCTGCGACACATCGGGCGTATCATGGTAAAACTCAAGACCGGAGGTCCCCTGCGCCCGTTTCTTCTCCGGCACGGATTCCGTCAGCTCAATGTAGCTGTTCTTCCTGTCTGTTCCGGGTGTCGCGGCAGATCTCGCCGTCCGGCTCTTCTGCGAAGCATTCTTCGGAACGATCTCGTGGATCTCGGTCCCAACCTTCGTCGGGTCCCCCTGAATCCTGGTGTCTGTCGTCACCCCGGACACTTTCCGGTGCTCACGGCCGTTCACCGGGAACAGGATCGGCACTTCGATCTGCGTTCTCTGTGTATGCGACGTCATATCCTGCCCTGCAGCTCCGTATCCCGCCGGATTATTCCCCTGCGGATATTGCTGCGTAGCCTGCTGTGAGGAACGTCCCTCCTGCAGTTCTTTTCTCATACCTCGTTTTTTCCCGCGCCCGGGCAGCATTTCCTGTCTCTGCACAGGCTGCGGTTCCGGCAAGGTCTTTCCCTGGGGTGATCCGGACTGTCCGTCCGCATTCTCCGGAAGATCCAGAAATTCCTCCGGAAGATCCCACGTGTTTCGTCTGCTCTCGCGCTCTCTCTGGAAGGCCTCTCTCCTCCGCGCGCCCGACTCCTTCGCAGACTGATAGACCCGGCTCCCCTGATGCTTCACGCTGCGCATCAGGGACTTCTGTGTGATCAACACAAGAAACACGATCGTCAGGATCAAAAGTACGATGCCTGTCCCGATCGCCCCAAGCGCAGGCCGCAAAAGCGCGCAGACCAGCCCTCCGATCACTCCGCCGCCGTTTTTGTGCGCGGCGCTGTTCTCGTAGAGCTCTATAATGTCGCTGATCTCCTGGTATTCCTTCGTGAAGAGCGTTGCGAAACTGCAGATACAGAGATACAGTCCCAGAGAAGACAGAAATTTCACTCCCGCCACGCGGCTGCCGCGGTTTGAGATCAGAAAGGCCGCCGCGACAAACAGCAGGAACGGAAACAGATATGCAGTGATCCCGAATATCCCGAAGCTGACGTCAGAGATGACCTCCCCCACGTAGCCGCCGATGCCGAGATAACTGATAAAGATCAAAATGCAGACGGCAAGCACAAGCCAGAGCGCCGCCTCCCGCATGATCATCGGATTCGCGCTCTCGCGCTCCGGCTCCTGCGCCGGAGTATGTACCGCGCGCCTGTTCTCCGGCTGGGACGTCTTCGCCGCCCGTCCGCCCGAAGCAGTGCTCTTACCGGACGCCGCGCTCCCCTTCGACGACGTCGTCTTTTTCTTTGCTGTATTCGCTGCCAATGTTTTCTCCCCTTTACCCTTAAAACGTCTTTGCACGGCTCATCGCCTTCGCGGACTTATATCAGGAAATGTCCGGCGATCGCCACGATTCCCACTACAAAGCAATAATATGCGAAATATCGGAATTTCTTCTTGCGCACAATGATCAGCATCGTCTTGATGCAGATGTAACCCACCACCCCTGCAAACACCATACCGACCGCGTACACTGCGATCTGGGTGGCCTGGATCGGCTCCGCGATCACATCCTTGACTTCGAGCACAGCGGCGCCCAGGATCGCCGGAATGGAAAGAATAAACGAATATTTGACCGCGAATTTCCGGTCCAGACCGCAGAACAGACAGGTGGCGATCGTCGTGCCGGAGCGGGAAAGCCCGGGCAGAGTCGCAAGTCCCTGCGCCGCTCCGATGATCAGCCCGTCGCCATAGCTGACTTTCTTCGGCGTCTTATTCCCTTCCTTCTTAAGCTCCGCCATCAGCAGCAGCACGCCGGTGATCAGCAGGCAGATGCCCGGAATCAGAAGCGTCTGCCCCGCGCCCTCGACGATATCCTTGCCAAGCACGCCGATGACGCCGGTGGGCACCGTGGAGACAAGGATCAGCACCACGAATTTTCGGTAACTGTTGTTCACGATCTTTTTGTACTTCAACGACGTCTTATGTATCTTGTTCAAAAAGAAGGTATGCAGATTGGAAAACAGGTCTCCCACCATGAAAAAGAATTCTTTGATCATGCTCCAGATGTCCTTGTGGTAGACGATGAAAACCGCCGCGAGCGTTCCGATGTGAAGCATGATGTCAAACAGCATGCTTCCGTTCGTCTCAACGTGGAAAATGTTCTCAAGAATGGCAAGATGCCCGGAACTGCTGACCGGGAGAAACTCGGTCACCCCCTGCACGATTCCAAGTAAGATCGATTCTAATACTGACATACGCTCCTCCGCTTTGCTCTCTCAAAAATAATTCAGTCAGATTTTGACCCAATCTATTATAGCAGACAATTTCCGCAGAGACAAGTTTTTTTGCCTCCAGACAACGCCGAACGCGTTTTCCTCACCGATTTCCCTCTCCGGTTTTCTCGATCATCTCATAGAGCTTGGCGAGCGCGTCGCTGATCCCGCCCACCGCGTCGATTAGTCCTTCTTCGACCGCGTCTCCTCCGACCAGGATCGTGCCGAGATCCTTGGTCAGAATACCGGTGTCCAGCATCAGCTCTTCCAGACGCCCGCGCGCTGCCCTCGAATGTTCCGATATGAAACCGAGGATGCGGTCCTGCATCTGCTTGAAATAGTCATAGGTCTGCGGCGCTCCGATCACTGTCCCGTTCATGCGCACCGGATGGATCACCATCGTGCCGGTCTTCACAATAAAAGAATAGTCCGTCGACACCGCGATCGGCACGCCGATGGAATGACTGCCGCCGAGTACAAGCGACACGGTCGGTTTGCTCAGGGAAGCGATCATCTCCGCGATCGCAAGTCCAGCCTCCACATCTCCGCCCACCGTGTTGAGCAAAATCAGCAGTCCTTCGATCTCCGTGCTGTCCTCGATGGCCGCCAGCCTCGGCAGCACATGCTCGTACTTTGTCGTCTTGGAATTCGCGGAAAGGCACTCATGTCCCTCAATCTCTCCGATCACGCTCAGCAGATGGATCCTGTGGCTCAGCGTCACCTCGCCGGTCTCTTTGATCGCCTCTCGCTGTTCTTTCGCCTCTTCGCAGTCTTTTTCCTTTTCCTGTTCCGCTGCATCCCCCATCATGCGCCGCCTCCTTTTTCAGTATATTGCACGTTCCTGGCTGTTCATTCCATTCGTGAACAGTATTCCCTGAAAAAAGGAAAGCATACGCGCGGCAGGGAAGGACTTTCTTATCGCGCAAACAGGGGCGCCGCACACTCGGTTTTCAAAGAACCGGTCTCACGGCAGCCCCTGTCATCGTTCAGATCTGATTCAGTGATACATTCAGTGATACAGATACTCTCCCCGCAGCGTGCGGACCATCTCTTCATACCGCTCCCTGCACGCTTCCTTCTGTCCGCTCTCGATCATACGGATACACGGGGACAGATAATCTTCCCAGATCGAGCGGTAGATCTCGTCGGAATTTTCTCTCTGGCTGATGTGCTTGACCACAGACGGCGCGACGTCATAGTATTCCCGTATCATTTCCGGCCCGTCCGGCAGCTCTGCAAGATAGCTGTCCCTGTAATTGCGCAAAAGCGTCAGCTCGTAGCAATCGTCCGGCTTGCCAAAAGTCCGGCAGACCGCGGTCGTGATGTAGCAGAACTTCTTGTGAAAGCCCTTTTCGATCTCTTCGTAGCTTGTCGCCTGGAGAACCGATTTCGGGAACTCCTCCTTCCAGGCCGCGATCAGCTTGTCCGTCAGCGGAACAGAGGAATTTCCCTTGTATTCCAGGATCATCGGAAAGACGAAAGTCACCATCGCCATATTAAGATCCATCATCTTGCGGTCTCTCGCGCTGCGCCGCCTGCATGCGTCCATCTGCGTCTTCGCATACTCAACCAGCGCTCCCGCCATGTTGGTCAGGAACTGCTCCTTGTCGATCACGGAGTTATAGCCGTTCTCAATCGCTTCGAACGTCTGAAAGTTCATCTGATACAATTTCTGAAAGTGTGTCGGATAAAGATTTCTCTTGAAATACTCGAGCGGATCTTCACAGCATTCCAGAAGCTTTGGCATGCCCTCGATCCCGGTCAGATAGTAGTTCATATCCGTCTACTCCTCCAAGTTCGTATACACCGCCTGGACGTCATCGTCCTCATCAAGCATGTCAAGCGTCCGGTTCAGCTGTCTCAGCGCATTCTCATCCGTGAGCGCCACATAATTCTGCGGGATCATCGTGACCTCCGCGGACGCCATCGCGATGCCCGCGCTCTCGAGCGCCTGGCGCACTTCGCTGAAGTCCTCCGGCGTCGTGAGGATCTCGAAGCTGTCCTCCTCCTCGGAAAAGTCCTCCGCCCCTGCGTCCAACGCCTGCATCATCAGATCGTCCGCATCCATCTCGCACTCTTCCTTGTCGATGATGATCTGCCCTTTCTGGTCGAACATGTAGGAGACGCAGCCCTGCGTGCCGATGCTCCCGCTGCCCTTCGTGAACGCATTGCGGACGTTGGACGCCGTGCGGTTCTTGTTGTCCGTCAGCGCCTCGACGATGATCGCGATCCCGCCCGGGCCATAGCCCTCGTATGTAACGTACTCATAGTTCACGGAGCCGAGCTCGCCGGCCGCCTTCTTGATGCCGCGGTCGATCGTATCGTTCGGCATATTGTTCGCCTTCGCCTTCGCGATGATGTCGCGCAGACGGCTGTTGTTCGCGGGATCAGAGCCGCCCTCCTTGACCGCCACCGCGATCTCACGGCCGATGATCGTAAAGATCTTTCCCTTCGCCGCGTCGTTCTTCTCTTTCTTGTGCTTGATATTCGCAAATTTCGAATGTCCTGACATAAGCCGAATGTCACTCCTTTTCCTGTTCTTCGTATTTTATGATCTTTACAAGACGAATCATCTTGTCTTCTACCTTTATGATCTGGAAGCGATAACCGCCCGCTCTCACCTCGGCCTGCTCTCCGTCTGCCGGAATACGGTCCAGCCTGGAGATCAGAAAACCGTTCAGCGTATCATAATCCTCTTCGTCATCCTCGAGGGACAGTCCAAGCTCTTCCACCACTTCATCGAGCGGCGCCATGCCGTCCATCAGATACTCACCGTCGCCCTCGCGGCGGATCATCGGCACCTCATTGTCATATTCGTCCTGGATATTTCCGACGATCTCCTCCAGGATGTCCTCCATCGTCACAAGGCCCGCCGTCTGCCCGTACTCGTCGACCACGATTACCATCTGCAACTTCTCCGCCTGCATGCTCCGAAACAGCAGGTGAATCCCTCTCGTCTCCGGGATGAAGCGCACTTTCCGCAGAAGCTCCGGAATGTCGCGGATCTGCCAGTCGTCATACTCGTTCATCGTGTGGAATTTCATCGCGTCCTTAAAATGCAGTACGCCGATGATATTGTCGATGTCCTCGTCGTAGACCGGAAACCTGGACACGGTCTGCTCCACCATAAAAGAAATGGCGTCGCGCAGGTTCGTCGTCCCGCTGATGTCGATGATGTTCTTGCGACGCGTCATGATATCTTCGGCCTTCTTATCGTCCAGCTCGAAGATATTTTGGATCATCTCCGCTTCTTTCGCGTCCAGCACGCCCTGCTCATGTCCCTCGTTCACCATTGAGATGATCTCATCTTCCGTCACTTCCTGCTCCAACGTATGAGGATCGATCCCAAACAGTCGCGCGATCAGGTTCGTTACAAGCGTCAGCACGTATGTAAGCGGGAAAAACAGTGTCATCACCCTGACAGCCAGAGAATACCGGGTCAGAGCAAAGCGCCGGGAATACTTTTGCCCAAGCATCCGCGGAATGGAATTTCCGACCAGATAGCACAGCAAAAAGAGCACCGGCAGAACCACATACCAGGGAATCGAAGCATAGGCGGTCACACCCAGAACGCCGGCTGCTATACCGGCGATCGTATGCGTCAGCCAGTTCGTGGAGATCATACGTCCGGGACGGTCTTTCAGATCAAGCAGTCCTGCGGGATCGCGTCCCGCCTCCTGACAGGCTGCCTGCAGCTCCGTCTCAGAGATCGCATCCATCGCCGCGTGAAACAAGGTCACGAGAAAATCCAGCAGCAACAATACTGCCAGAAGAATGGTACCGGCCCATCGGCCAGTGTCACTGTCCATAAATTGCATTTGCTCCTTAAAATAAATCGTGTGAACCGTAGTTACAAATATATCATTTTCGTCCGTATTCGTCAAGATTTGAATGAAACTGCCGGTGAATTGCCCTATGTAAGCAGCTCCAGACTGACCTGCAGCGCCTTGTCAACGCGCTCCAGCATCTCCATATCCAGATGGCACACCCGGTCCTTCAGCCGACGTTTGTCGATCGTGCGCAGCTGTTCCAGCAGGATCACGGAATCCCGCACGATCTGATAACGCCCGGATTCGATCTCGACATGCGTAGGCAGTTTCGCCTTGTTCATCTTCGATGTGATCGCCGCGCAGATCACGGTCGGACTGTGGCGGTTCCCCACATCGTTCTGGATGATGAGCACGGGGCGCACACCGCCCTGCTCCGAACCGACCACCGGTCTTAAGTCCGCATAAAAAATGTCGCCTCTTCTAATATTCACAAAACTCACACTCCGATACAAGGATTCGATTTTCCGTTTGTTACCTTAAGTATCTCCTTGTTTCTTTCGTATATTCATGTGAGTATAAAATTCGCGAAAACAACGAGCCGTGCTATACGGAGACAAAATCAGATGCAGAGCTTGCTCATAGTCATCTGATTTTTGTCGACGGATGATAGGGCGACTGCCCGCGACCGAGGAAAGCCGGAGGCTTTTCGAGGTTAGCAAGGCTCGTTGTTATTCAATATATACCCGCGGTACGCGCTTCCCGATATCGCAGACGAATTCATACGGGAAGCGTCCGGAGAGCGCGTCCAGCTCCTCAATCGTAATCTGGGCCTCTCCATCGCGCCCCAAGAGCGTCACCTCGTCGAGCAGCCCCGCCTCCAGATCCGTCACGTCTACCATGAACTGATCCATGCAGACCCTGCCAAGGATCGGCGCGCGCGCGCCGCGGATCAGGACATAGCCTTTGTTGCTCAGGCTTCTCGGATAGCCGTCGCCGTAGCCGACCGGGACCGTCGCCACCCGCGTCGTCCGCGTCGTCACGAACGTACCTCCATAGCTGATCGGAGTGCCCTTTTCCAACGCTTTGATGTGAACGATGTGCGATTTCAGCTCCATCGCCGGGCAGAGCGCAAAGCTCCGGTCCATCTCAGCGGACGGATAGATGCCGTAGATGCTGATCCCGGCACGCACCAGATCCATGTTTGCCTCCGGAAGCTCCATGATCCCGGCGCTGTTCGAACAGTGCCGCAGGAAACCGTGCAGTCCGTTCTCCTCCAACCGGTCGCAGAAGGCAGAAAAACGCTCCATCTGACGCCTCGCACAGCTCTTGTCCTTTTCATCTGCCCGTGCAAAGTGCGTGAACACACCCTCCACCCGGATGTTCGGGCAGGCCGCGATCCGCCCGGCTTCCACAAGTCCCGCGTCGTCGTCCGACACGCCGATGCGCGACATCCCAGTATCCACCGCCAGGTGAGCCGGAGCGTTTATCCCGAGCGCTTCGGCAGCTTCGGAAAACTTCCGCGCCATATCAGCGGTGAACATGGTCGGTCGGATCCCACGCGCCGCCATCTCAGGATAATCCTCCTCAAAAGTGTAGCCGAGGATCAGGATCGGTTTCGTGATCCCTGCCTCGCGCAATTCCATTGCCTCAGAGAACGCCGCCACTGCAAAACCCCAGATATAATCGTAGGATTCCACCATGCGGGCGATCGGCACCGCACCGTGCCCGTAGCCGTCTGTCTTAATGACCGCGATCATACGGACCCCGTCCCTGAGGTTCTCCTTCATACGCTGGAAATTTTCCGCGATCGCTCCCATATGAATATATGCTGTGATCCTCCCGTTGCTCATTCTCCTGTCCTCCGTCCCGATCCGGGCCATACGCTGCCTGACTCATCTTTCCCCGCTCTCGTCTGTCCCCTATGGATCTGTCATCCTTCTTTTCTGTCCTCTATCTCGTCGATCTGCTTCAACACCTCGCCGATCTGATCCGCAATATCGCGCGCGATCATACCGTACGCGCTCCGTCTCTCCTGCGCCGCGTCCCCGGCAAGCCCGTGCAGATACACACCGAGCGCCGCCGCGTCAAACGCAGGCATCTTCTGCGCCAGAAGTCCGCAGATCACGCCGGTCAGGATATCCCCTGAGCCGCCGACCGCCATGCCATTGTTCCCGGATGTGTTCACATAGACTTTCACGCCGTCCGAGACGATCGTCCGGGCGTCCTTCAATGCGCAGACCACTCCGTATTCGCGCGCGAACTGTCTTGCCGTCTGCAGAATGTTCTCCAGAATCTCTTCTGTTGTGTTGTCTGTCAGGCGCATCATTTCCCCGATGTGCGGCGTCAGGATCACGGAAGCTTTGGTCTCGTAGAGAAGATCCGGATGCCGCGACAATACGTTCAGTCCGTCCGCATCGATCACGAGCGGCTTTTCGTACTCCCGGAGCACCGTCGACAAAATCTGCTCCTGCAGCTGTCCGATCCCGCAGCCCGGTCCGATCCCCGTCACATCCGACCACGAAAGCGCCTCTTCCAGCATATTTTCCGGAAAACGGTCGTCGCTGTAGGCTGTGACGATCGCCTCCGGGAGATAGCTCTGTATGATCTCACGGTTGCACTCCGGCGTGAACACGCGCACGAGCCCGCTCCCGCTCCGGTAGGCTGCCATTGCCGAGAGGCATGCGGCTCCGCTCATCCCGCGGCTTCCCGCGATCAGAAGGACCTTCCCGTACGTTCCCTTGTTGGAGTACGGCCTGCGCCGCGCGATCCGGGCGAGATCCTCTTCCCCGTAGGTAAAGACGTTCGGAATCCCCCGCTGAAAGCGATCCGCTGTGATGCCGATGTCCCGGCGCACGACTTTCCCGCAATACTCTGTCCCAGGAAACAATACCTGCCCGAGTTTCCGGTAAGCAAAGGTGACTGTCAGATCCGCCTCCACGGCAAGTCCAAGGATCGCGCCCGTGTCTGCGCTGACGCCTGACGGAATGTCCACCGCCACCTTGAACGCAGACTGCTGGTTGATCCAGTCGATGATCTGCGCGTATCGCCCCTGCGCGTCTCTTGACATTCCGATGCCAAAAATGGCATCTACTATAACAGTATATTCACGCTGCATGAAATTACTGCTGATTTTTATCCCACAATTTTCACAAATCTGCTTTTGCGCCGCAGTCTCCTCCGTCATCGACTCCTCGTTCCCGACGAAGGCGATCATCACGCGCACACCCTGCTCGTCGAACAGACGCGCGACCGCAAAGCCGTCCCCGCCGTTGTTGCCGGCTCCGCAGACCACAAGCACCGAGCGCAAGTCGCAGTTTGCACGATAGATCTCGTCGACGACCGCGAGCGCAGCCCGCTCCATCAGCACCAGCGAGGGAATCCCGATCTTCTCGATCGTGTCTTTGTCACAATGCTTCATCTGTTCCGCATTCAGCAAAAATTCCATTCGTCCGCCTCCTTTCCGTGGTCAGATGGTTCTCTGTCCTTCTGATACTGCAGGTACACAGAAAGCCGGCAATTGCCTTCGCCCTCGCCGGCCTGTTTTTCTGACCCTGAAAAATTATATGTCACCCGCAGACAATTTCCGTTCTTTTGCAGGTTCCTGATGATTCAGATTGTAGGAAAGCTGCATCAGGCTCTCAGAGAGATGCACGTTCTCCACGATGACATTCGGCGGAACATGCAGATCTGTATGCGCGAAATTCCAGATCGCCTTTATGCCGTTTTCTATGAGGATCGGCGCGATCACCTCAGCCCCGCTTTTCGGGAGTGTCAGCGCCGCGATCTGTATCTCATGCTCGCGGATAAACCGCGGGAGCTCGTCCGTCGCACGGATCTCAATTCCACGGACCGTACGTCCGCAAAGCTTTGGATTGTTATCGAAGAGCCCTTTGATCCAGAATCCACGCTTCTCGAATTTTACATAGTTGGCAAGCGCCTGACCCAGATTGCCGGCCCCGACAATGATCATATTGTAGACCTTGTCCAGTCCGAGAATCTTGCCAATCTCATTATACAGGTATTTCACATTGTAGCCGTAACCCTGCTGGCCGAAGCCGCCGAAATTGTTCAGATCCTGACGGATCTGCGACGCGGTGACACCCATCAGCTCGCTCAGCTCGCCGGATGAGATCCGCTCCACCTTTTTTTCAAGCAGATCGCCCAGATATCTGTAATAGCGCGGCAGACGTTTGACTACCACCTTTGAAATCTCATGATCTTCCACGATTTACCTCTTTTCAAGCATCCGATTGTTGTCTGAAATATTATACCTGTTTGTCTATTTTTTGTCAATCGTACATGCCCGTTTTGCCGCATCACAGCCGGATCAGCTTCGAATCCGCAATGTTCTTCCGCGTGCACAGAAATACTTCGTCCTTCTCCTTCAGTACCGTGTCGCCCCTTGGCACAAGCGGATCGCCGTCCCTGCGGATCATGACGATCAGCGTCTGGCGCGACAGATCGAGATCGCGTATCCTGCAGCCGTTCCACGGATGTGTCTCCCCGAGAATGATCTCTCTCAGCGTGAGGCTGCTGTGATCCGCGCCGGACTCCGCGCTTAAGACGACCGCGTCGCCCTCCCCGACCAACGTATCCGCATACGGCGCGAGCATCGTGCCGTCCGGTCTCTGGATCATCGCGAGAAACAGTCCCTTCGGAAGCTTCAGTCCGTCCACTCTCTGCCCGATCCAGGGATGCCCACGCCCAATCTGCAGCCGCACAAAGCGCATCTCCTCATTCAAGAGATAATTCGCCGACTCCCGGATCATCGCGTACTGCTCCACGAATCCGGCGGAGAGAATGCCGGTCGGGATCGCCACCATGCCGACGCCGAGGAAGGTAATGATAATACCGAAAATGCGCCCGGCCACCGTGACCGGATAAATATCCCCATACCCGACCGTCAGCAGCGTGGACACCGACCACCAGAAGCCGGAAAACGCGTTCTTAAACACTTCCGGCTGCGCCTCGTGCTCCAGTCCATACATGCACAGGGAGGACGCCGTCATCAGGATCAGAATAATCAAGACCGACGATGCGATCTGTCCTCTCTTTCGCCGAAGCACATCCGAGATGACGTTGAACGCATCGTAATAGCGATTGACCCGGAACAGGCGGAAGATCCGGATCACGCGGAACATACGGAACGCTACGATCCCTGCCGGGAAAAAGATTGGAAGATAAAACGGCAAAAACGACAGCAGGTCGATGATCCCGGTGAAGGAAAGCACATACTTCCACCTCGCCTTTGCCGCCGTCATCCCCGGATACAGGTATTCCGCCGTCCAGACGCGCAGCGCGTACTCCACCGTGAACCCGATCACCGTGACACACTCCAGCGTATGGAGCAGCCACTTATAGTTCGCTGACGCCTCAAAAGTGTCGAAGATCGCGATGAACAGATTGCACAGGATCGCGACCGTCATCAGCACATCAAACAGAATGCTCGGGAAATCCCCGGCATTGCCGATCTGGATGATGTCAAAAATGCGTTTTTTCTTCTGTTTTATTCCGCCAAACATAAAAAACCTCATATCCTCAGATGAGTCTGTTTCATCTTGCCACATTCAGTTTCGTCATCAAGGCCTCCTGCAGAACCTGCGAAAAATTGACGCCCTGTTTCATCGCCGCCTCATTCAGCCATTCCGGTATACTGAGCGTTTTCTTCACCGCACGCGAGCAATTCCGCCTGCGGTATTCCATCAAGTCAAATTCGATCACAACAAGGAATCCGTCCTGTTCGACAACAACCGCATCCGGCTCGGAAGCCGGAGGAATCTCCTCCCCGGCATCTTCCATCGTAGTGATTGAAAGGCCAAGCGCATCTGCCGCCATCTCATAGGCCTCATGCATGTCTTCTCCCTGCGTCATACACTCGGGAATATCCGGAAACGTCACCCAAAAACCACCCTCTTCTGCCCTGTGAAAAATTGCCGGGTAAAAAAGCCTGTTCATATGTGATCCCTCTCTTCTAAAAATTTATTTCAGTCCTGCCTGCCCGAGTATCGCCTACTCCATTCCTTTTTTCAGTTCGCGCGAATGAAACGGAACAATCACAGTCTTCCCCGTTTCCACATTTTTAAGTTTTATGTGTGATCCGTTCTGTCCCACTTCACAAAAACCATTTTTCTTGAGGAGCTTAATAATCTCCCTCGGCGTCATGGGCATTCACTGTATCTCCTTTCGATATTTCGGTTCAATAGTATCACGTATTATTACGTATGTCAATATTCCATTCGTTTAATTATGTCGTTTATTTCCTTGTTGTCATTTGTCAGATTTTTAGTATAATAGGTACAAAACAGATAAGCGCATGTCCTCAACGTGGCACATAAGGTCAAGCGCACAATAATTATAACAAAATCCAAAGGAGCATCTTCATGATACTTTCCTGTCAGAATATATCGAAATCCTTCGGCACGGACGTCATCCTCTCGGGTGCGTCGTTTCACATTGAGGATCATGAGAAAGCCGCCATTGTCGGCATCAACGGCGCCGGCAAGACGACGCTGCTGCGCATTATCATCGGCGAATCGGAGCCGGATACTGGCGTCGTCGCACTCACGAAAGGTAAAACGCTCGGCTACCTCGAACAGCATCAGGACGTCAACAGCACACAAACCATCTACGCCGAGCTGCTCAGCGTAAAGCAGGAGCTTCTGCAGATGGAACAGCGCCTGCGCGCGATGGAGCACGAGATGAAACAGCTCACCGGCGACGCGCTGTCCGATCTCATGGAGCAGTACAACCGCGTCTCGGTGGAATTTGAGCACGGCAACGGCTACGCGATCCGCAGCGAGGTGGTCGGCATCCTGAAAGGGCTTGGCTTTTCCGAAAATGAATTTGACAAGCAGATCTGCACGCTCTCCGGCGGGCAGAAGACGCGCGTCGCGCTCGGACGGTTATTGCTCTCCGCCCCTGACATTCTGCTGCTCGACGAGCCGACGAACCATCTGGACCTGAACTCGATCGCGTGGCTCGAGAACTATCTGATGACTTACAGCGGCGCGGTGCTGATCGTCGCGCACGACCGCTATTTCCTGAACCGTGTCGCCACGAAGGTCCTTGAGATCGACAACGGAAAGCTTTCCGTATTTTCAGGCAATTATAGCGCCTACGCGGAGAAGAAGGCGCAGCTGCGCGAGGCCGCGTGGCGCGCTTACCTGAACCAGCAGCAGGAGATCAAACACCAGGAGGCTGTCATCGCGAAGCTGAAATCCTTCAACCGTGAGAAATCCATCAAGCGCGCGGAGAGCCGTGAGAAAATGCTGGAGAAGATTGAAGTACTGGAGAAACCTACGGAGATCCGCTCGGATATGCATCTGCACTTCACCCCGCAGATCACAAGCGGCAACGACGTGCTGACCGTTGAGCACTTGTCCAAGTCATTCCCGGGGAACCCGCTCTTCTCGGATCTGAATTTCACGATCCGCCGCGGCGAGCGCGTCGCGGTCATCGGCGACAACGGCACCGGCAAGACGACGATCCTCAAGATCCTCAATGAACTGATCCCCGCGGATACCGGCGCGTTCACGCTGGGCAGCAAGGTGCACATTGGCTACTACGATCAGGAGCACCAGCTCCTCCACATGGAGAAGACACTCATGGAAGAAATCTCCGATGTATACCCGGACATGACGAACACCGAGATCCGCAATGTGCTCGCATCCTTCCTCTTCACCGGAGACGACGTGTTCAAGCGCGTCAGCGACTTAAGCGGCGGCGAACGCGGGCGGCTTGCCCTGGCACGCCTCATGCTCTCGAAAGCAAACTTCCTGATCCTCGATGAGCCGACGAACCATCTGGACATTATCTCGAAGGAAATTCTCGAAGAAGCGCTGCGTAATTATACCGGTACAGTGCTCTACGTCTCACACGATCGCTACTTCATCAACCAGACCGCGACGCGCATCCTGGAGCTGAAGAATCAGACGCTGATCAACTATATCGGAAATTATGACTATTATCTGGAAAAGGTCGAAGAGCTGACAAAAATCTACTCCTCCGCCCCGACACCTGCCGCGGATCAGTCCGCCACTTCCTCCTCGTCTAAAGAGGACTGGGCGCGCCGCAAGGAGGAGCAGGCGCTTGCGCGCAAACGCCAAAGCGAGCTGAAAAAGACCGAGGAGCGCATCAGTTTTCTGGAAGAGCGAAGCGCCGAGATCGACGTGCTGCTGACACAGGAAGAAGTCTTCACCGACGTGCAGAAATGCACGGAACTGAGTCAGGAAAAGGCCGACCTGCTCTTAGAGCTGGACGGCTTGTATGAGAAATGGGAGGAACTGTATTAGTACGCAATCCCAAAATAATCCAGATACGTCTTGTATTTGTCCTGTGCCGTCAAACAGGTATCCGTCAGATAACCCTTTTCTTTGTCCCATTCCTGCAGTCCGCGATAATAGAACAGTTTCAGGTCATCCTCGATAATGAACGGAACAATGTCGTACCTCAGACATTCGCGAAACATGATCAGCCTTCCGACGCGCCCGTTCCCGTCCTGAAACGGATGGATCCGCTCAAACTTTACATGAAAATCCAGAATATCCTCCAGCGTCTTTTTCTCTCTGGCGTTATATTCCTTCAGCAGCGTCTTCATCCGTGCGGAGACTTCCCCGGGAAGCGCTGTGCTCCTGCCGCCGACCTCATTCGGCAGTCTCTTGTACTCGCCGACGGCAAACCAGTCTTTCCCGGAATCACTGGTGCCGCTTTTGAGAATCCGGTGAAGCTCTTTCACAAACTTCTCCGTCAATGCTGTTTTTGCATTCTCAATAATTGTATCGATACAACGAAAATGGTTCACCGTCTCGAACACATCGTCCACGTTCAGCGCCTCGCCCTCCACTCCAACGGTATTAGTTTCGAAAATGTATCTGGTCTGATCAACGGTAAGGCGACTGCCCTCGATATGATTGGAATTGTAGGTCAATTCTATCTGTGTCTTATGGTAGATGCCGCCGGGAAATTTGCTCCTCTTTTGTTCCCGCAGAATATCCAATAGTGTCAGCGGCTGTTCCTTCCGCTTATTTGAGCGTTCCGGTTTTCGGGAATTTTCCGGAATATTCCATGTCTTTCCGCTGAGGAATGCTCCGCTCACACGGCCCTGAGCACAGTAATTCCTCACACTGCGCTCGGACACGTCCCATTTTTTCGCTGTATCGGCAACTGAAAGATATCGCATATGAACTCCTCCGACAAGCATCTATTCCGCAACGAGTTAAATTTCATAGGAATAGTATATCACATTCCGGCAATAAATAAAATATATTTTTCATGCTTCATATGTTTTTGCCGATATCAGTTTTTAGTACGTTTCAAACGCCCTTTCTATGATATGCCCGAATAAAACAAAAAAAGCGGATTTTCAATGATATTACTTGTCCAACTTCTAAGTCAGTCATAACTCCATTCGCTCCATAATCTGCAACACGTCATGATATTGTTCTTTATATTCTTCTATATGAGCCAACGAATCCATTTGTTGCCGCTCTTTTGAATAGTATTTGTGTTTCACATCCCACTCGGAATCCTCATGTGAAAGTTCGATTAATTCATCCAATGTCGCGTTTTCTAACAACTTGTAGATTCGATCCAAAAAATCTCTTACATCTGGCTCAAAAGTTGGTATATCCTTTCTACTTAGCAAAACAGCATAATTCTCTTGAACATTTAAGGCTACTGCCCCGTTGTCGTAGGCATATAAATCATCCTTGAATAATTTATTGCCTGTTTTAGCAATGTAGAAATTCTGTGCCATATGCAAATACTTGTTTAATCGGGCATTTCCTTCATAAAACTTACGACCATTTTTTTCTATCAATTTTTTCGTGAACACTTTCTGGTCACTATCTTTCGCCAAAAAATATTTGGCGACATCTATTGCTCTCAGCATTTATCGTCAACCGCCTTTCGTCGACCTTCCTCAAAAATGCCTTGCGTCGTCCCCATGACTAACGTTATCAAATAGCACACCTAAATGTAAATTCAATTTCACGAATGTACCGCAAATTCCTATTTACAACAATATTATATGAAAACTAAAGACCATTGTCAACGCCTTGTACCTCCTGCTTAAGCTAACTCTTCTACTTTCCGTATACGGTGCATCACAGCTTGAAAATCCCCCTGCGGGCGCTGCACGATGTACCCGGCGTGCATGAGCGTGTCTCCGTGTAGACAGACGGTTTCCTCAACACAGCCAGGCTCCGTCTTTTCTGATGCATCTGCCCTTTCAGCGTCAGAACGCACGTCGGATTCAGCATTCCCCATGATACCCGCTCCGCTCACTTCATACAGCGCGTCCGGATCAAGTCCGCGCAGGCAGATCCGTCGGCTAGGCATGTTGGGCGTCGCCAGAGGCTGCGCCAGCAATACAAAGCCCTCCGACTTGTCTTTTGACAAAACCTCGACCAGATCCCAGTCCTGTCCCGACTTCCAGGACGCCAGGCGGTAATAATCGCCCTGCTGGATGATATTCTGAACCGAGCGGTACCGCTCGATCTGTTTCGGGATTTCGGTAAGCTCTTTCTCCGGCAGCTTCGTGATATCCAGCTCATAGCCGAAGGTGCCGAGCGTCGCTGTCAGAGCGCGCGTCTCGAACGGTGCCTCACGGTGCGTGATGTCATTGTGCCCCTTGCATACATGCGCACCGATCGCGGACAGCGGATACAAAAGTGCCGTGCCCTCCTGGATCCCGAGCCGCTCAATGGGATCCATGTCGTCCGAACACCAGATCTGCGGGCTGTAATAGAGCATACCGGGATCGAAGCGCGCGCCTCCGGAAGAACAGTTCTCCAGGAGAAGTTCCGGAAACTCGTCGAGCAGGCGCTCCTGCAGCTCATACAATCCCAGCACATGCCGGTGCCAGAGCTCTCCCTGCCGGTCTGCGGACAGATAAGCGCTCCCCACGTCCGTGAGCGGACGGTTCATATCCCATTTGATATAGTCTACCCTGTTCTCCCGAACCACCGCCGCGATATGTTCAAACAGATACTCGCGCACGGCCGGATTGCTGAGATCCAACACCCACTGAGAGCGGCAGAGTCCCGGCTCCCGCCCGTGCATCCTCAGCACCCAGTCCGGATGATCCCGGAACAGCACGGACTCTGGCGTGATCATCTCCGGCTCGAACCAGAGGCCGAAGCGCATCCCGTTCGTATGAAGATACTCTGTCAGAGCTTTAAACCCGCCTTTCAGCTTTTTCTCATTCACATACCAGTCTCCGAGACCGCCTTTCGCCTCGTTTCGGTCCTCCCCGAACCAGCCGTCGTCGCAGACCAGCATGTCGATCCCGCACTTTTTCGCCTGCACCGCGAGATCCATCAGCCGCTTCTCGTCAAAGTCGAAGTAGGCCGCCTCCCAGCTGTTGATCAGGATCGGCCGCTCCCGATATTTCCAAGGGCTGCGGATCAGATGCTCCCGATAAAAATCATGCAGCGTCCTCGTCATCTTCCCGAACCCGTCCGCAGAGTAAGTCAGCACCGCCTCCGGCGCATGGAAGATATCTCCTGGCACCAGCTTCCACTCAAAAGTCTCCGGATGGATGCCGATCACCATGCGCAGCGAATCAAACGCGTCCCGCTGCAGCTTCCCGAGAAAGCTGCCCGAATAGACGAAATGCATCGCGTACACTTCCCCGCTCTCCTGCGTACAATCGTTTGAGGCGGCCGCGAGGAAGGGCTGGGTCTCATGCCCGGACTCGCCCCGCAGGGACTCCGTGACGACGCCGCTGCGGGCGAGTTCCTGCGTCTGCAGGATATGCTCCCTCGACCAGGAACCGCCGAACGTCAACGCCCGAAATCCTCCATGTACCTGTCCGCCCGAAGCTGTATCGTCGATATCCAGACAGGCCGACAGCACCCGGGTGAGGAAAAACGGCGTCCCGCTTTTGTTCGTGATGGAAGCGCTTCGGGTGATCACGTCAACGTCATCAAAGGCGGTATAATACAAACGCACTTCAAGTCCGAGCACCGGATCCGCGAGCAACACCTCCAGCGTCTGGCAGGATTTTCCAAACGAGGCCGGAAGTCCGGGGATCGGCGGTTTTCCATCAATGATCTTAAAGTTCTGGAAATAGAGCTCCGCTCCAAGCTGTCCCTGCGCGTTTCGGACGTTCAGGCAGGATTCCCGAAAATCGCCCACACCAAAGCAGGGATACTCAAAACGGCAGCGCCCATAGAAGGACAGCTTCTCCCCCGGATTGACCTCCGGGGTATAGGGAACCTCCTGTGTCCGCTGAAGATAGCGGATGTCGTCGTCTGAGATCTTTTTCCCATAGTACAAGTGGCAGAGATATTTTCCGTCTACGACTCCCATCACATAGCTTGTGCCCGGCGTGTCCAGACGGGCCGTCTTTCTCTTCTCATCAATTCGGATCATTGTGCTCCTCCGCTTCTGTCATCAAATGAAAAAATCTGCATTTCTAAAAATCGACAAATTGTTTTTCTGTATTCTTCCTGAAATTGAAAAATCACTTCTCCGCATTCTTCCACCTAAGAATCTCTTCTAATCGCTCTTTCACCTTGGCCTCCGCGCCCTGCGTCGTCGGCTCGTAGTAGCGCCGCCCGACAAGGCTGTCCGGCAGGCACTGCATCCGGGCCATCTTCTCCTCAGTGTCGTGCGCGTAGATGTAACCCTCGCCATAGTGCAGCTCCTTCATCAGTCCGGTCGGCGCGTTGCGGATCTGCAGTGGCACCGGCTCCGCCGGGAGATTGCGTACATCCTCGCGGCAGGCGATGCAGGCCCGGTCGAGCGCGTTGGATTTCGGCGCCATCGACAGGTACACGACCGCGTGCGCCAGATGCACGTCGCACTCCGGCACGCCGAGAAAGTGACAGGCCTGATAGGCCGCCACCGCCACCTGCAGCGCCTGCGAATCCGCCATCCCGACGTCCTCGCTCGCGAAGCGCACGATGCGGCGCGCGATGTACAGCGGATCTTCCCCGCCGTCCAGCATGCGGTACATCCAGTAGACCGCCGCGTCCGGATCGCTGTTGCGCATCGATTTGTGCAGCGCTGAGATCAGATTGTAATGCTCCTCCCCGCTCTTGTCGTACAGCAACGAGCGCCGGTTCATGCACTGGGACAACACCTCCTCGTCCACATACAGCACGCCATCCGCTTCCATCCTGCCGTTCAGCACCGCCATCTCAAGCGTGTTGAGCGCCGTGCGCGCGTCCCCGTTCGCGAAACGGGCGATCCCCGCAAGCCTGTCCTCGTCGATAGAGATATTCTGATTGCCGAAACCTTTCGGATTTTTCAGCGCTTGGTGCAGCAGCTTCAGCAGATCCTCTTCACCGAGTTCCTTCAGGATAAACACCTTGCAACGGGACAGCAGAGCCGAGTTGATCTCAAACGAAGGATTCTCGGTCGTCGCGCCCACCAGAATGATGCTGCCCTTCTCCACCCACGGCAGGAACGCGTCCTGCTGCGCCTTGTTGAAGCGATGGATCTCGTCCGTAAACAAAAGCGTCCGTATGCCGCAGCGGCGGTTCTGCTCCGCCTGCGCCATCACTTCCTTGATCTCCTTGATCCCGCTCGTGACCGCGCTGAACTCGACGAACTTCGCCTGCGTCTGCTTCGCGATGATGCGCGCTAAGGTCGTCTTCCCAACCCCTGGAGGCCCCCAGAAGATCATCGAAGAGATCTGATCCCGCTCGATCAGCTGTCGCAGCAGCTTCCCGGGCCCGACCAGATGCTCCTGCCCCACATACTCGTCCAGCGACTCCGGGCGAAGCCTGCTCGCCAGCGGCGACATCTGCTCCCGATCGTCAAACAAACTCATCTGTCCCAGCAACGCAAACACTCCTCGTATAATAAGCCTATGCCCTAGATATACAGGGGATTAGGCTTATTCTTTTTGTGCGTATAGAGGGCTC
>CANQRR010000048.1 GCA_947626285.1 uncultured Lachnospiraceae bacterium | reverse complement strand
GATGGCGTCATAGATGACCCGGACACTGTGAGACAGGATAAAGCCATGGACCTGCAAGAGATTTCAGCCGGCATCATGAATGATTGGGAGTATCGCGTAAAGTGGTACGGAGAGACACCGGACGAAGCACGCGCAAACCTTCCGAAGATGAATGATTTACTGGATGGAATACAACAAGGCGAGATCGGACCGACTGAACCAGTTGAACCGATTGACGAAAACGGCAACGCAGGAAATGAGCCACTACCAAATGAAGGCAATGAAGAATAATGGCTAAATATCCCACTTACCCATTTCAGCCGCATACAATCGACACTCTACCAAATGACCTGGTTGCGCTTTACAGAGACATGGAGCAACAGCTATTAGCAGGTATCTGTTCCAGGATCCGTGCAAGTGGAGAGATGAATGAAGTGACTATTCAGAATATCCGTGCCTTGCGTGCCAACGGTCTATCAGTCCAGGAGATTCAAGCAGCCATACAACAGACTGAAGGTTTGAGCAATACCAAAATGCAACAGCTCTTTTCCGATGTGCTGAACAGGAACCAGAAGTATTACACACAGGCCATATCTGTATCAGGCCTGACGGTTCCAGAAACGTTGGTGTCGGCCGCGACACTGAACGCGATTCAGAGACAGGCGCAGAACGGGGTTACAAACCTGACAGCCAGCATGGGGTTTCTGGTAAATGGTGGCACAACCATGTTGAAGCCTGCGCAGGCTTATCAATGGGCACTCGATTCGGCATTGCTAAAGGTGGAATCAGGCGCATGGAGTTACAATGATGCGATATGGTCAGCCGTGCGACAACTTGCAGATTCCGGATTGAGAACCGTAGACTATGAGACTGGACACATTAGCGCACTTGACGTTGCTGTAAGACGTGCTGTCATGACTGGAGTAAATCAGATCAATCAGAAGTACCGTGACCAGTGCGCGGAGTTCCTACACACCGACCTGGTAGAGGTCACAGCGCATTTAGGAGCCAGGAACGTGAAAGGTAAAAAAGGATGGGAAGCGCATTCAGAGTGGCAAGGTAAAGTTTACCAACGAAACAAAATCACTCCAAGTGGCAAATATCCATCGTTTGAAAAGACCTGTGGATATGGGGATGTCCAGGGAATAGGCGGCGCAAATTGCCGGCACAGCTATTGGCCGTTTGTTGAAGGTGTGTCAGAGCGCACATACACTGATAAACAGTTGGAAGCAATGAAGCCGGAAAACCGACCTAAAATCAAATTTGAAGGTAGGCAATACGATGATTACCAGGCGACACAGGAACAAAGACGAATCGAGAACGCCTATAGAAAAGCGCGTAGACGTGAGATCTGCGCCGATAATGCCGGACTTTCTGATAAGGCGGCTGAATCAAGAGCGCGCCGCATTGCATTGAGTAAGAAATACTCTGAATTCAGTCAAGCGGCCGGATTAGTGGAGCAGCGCGAACGGATGCGAGTATATGAGCCAAAACAGAATCTTTCAAATGGTATTCCAACCGGACCCGGCACACGTCCGACACTAAAGAGAAGAAACCCGTAAAAAGGTATTGCAATAAAATAAATGTTCTGTTATAATGCGTATTGGGCATTGCTTTTCCTTCCTTCTTACCTCCTTTTATCTGAGCGATTGCACGGTAGTTTAGTGGTAGAATATCGTCATTAGAGCGATGGCAACGGTTTGATTCCGTTTCGTGCAATCGTCCATAATATCCGGTAGTTTAAAGGCAGAACAGTGTAAAGACATAAGACGCGGGTTCGATTCCCGCCCGGATAACCGTCTGTAGTTTAAAGGTAAAACGTCCGTCTTGTAATCGGTAGATGTCAGTTCAAACCTGACCGGACAGCCTGAATTAGTCAGTCATGACGTAAAACATGAGACCATAGCAGATGCGACCTGCGTAAAAAAGCGTAATGGAGAAAGGCGAGATATGAAAAGAGATTTTCTAAAATCCATTGGTGTAGCCGATGATCTGATTGATAAGATTATGGCTGAGAATGGCGATGACATCGAGCGCGAAAAGAAGGTTGCAGAAAAGGCAAAAGCCGATCTGAATGAGACCAGACAGCAACTTGACAAGCTCCAGGCTGATTATGACACTCTGAAGAAGAACGCGAACGATGTCAGCGGAGTACAGTCTAAACTTGATGAACTCCAGAAGAAGTACGACACAGACACGGCAACATTACAGGCCCAATTGAGCGCACGTGACTACACAGACGCCATCAGTGCAGCTATCTCAGGTTATGACAAAGGCAAAGGTTTACATTTCTCTTCCAAAGGAGCAGAAAAGGCCTTTACAGTTGCCTTAAAGGAAAAGAAGCTGACACTAAAAGACGGCGCGCTTGAAGGTTTTGAGGATTTTGTAAAGGAACAGATGGAATCTGACCCTGATTCTTTCAGCTCCAACAAACCGAAGCCTAATTTCAGCAAGTCCATCGGAGCCGGAAGCAAGCCCGACACAGAAAGCGATGCTGTCAAGCAAGCGCGTGAAATTGGACGGCAAAAGGCCGCCGCGCGTGCAAATACAGGATCTGTATTTGACTACTATGCTGGTGGTGTATACACTCCACCTGCACCGACTCCCACAAATTAACATGTAAGGAGCTGACTAACAATGTATTTTGCGACTACTGATGTAACGCAGAACTTTGTAACAATCCTTGCTAGCAATGATTACCAGGCTGTTCCGCTGAAGCTGACTGAAACCGCCAAATGTGGCACGCCCATTAAAACCGATGGTGGCAAAGCAGCTGACGGAAAGGGTGCCATTGGAATTCTGCTATATGACGTTGACATTGCAAAGAATCCGAATGGCGCGATTGTCGTTGATGGAATCATTGACTATGACAAGGCAAAGACCGCCGCCGGCGATGGACTGACCGCAGAAGTCGCCACGCTTGCCAAAGCACTTCCTAACATCATTTTCCGCGACAAAGACGGCAAGACTTATAATGGCGCCGTAGACGCCGCAGAGTAATTCTAAAGAAAGGAGTGTATTTCAATGGCTATTGATATTCGAGAGCTTTTCAAGCCCGATGCTGTAGGAGCACAGTGGAATGAAGCAAGTTCCAACGCTATCCCCTACCTTGGTTCCAGTCTGTTTCCTTCCAGGAAGAAAGCAGGACTTGACCTGAGATGGTTAAAGGGCTCCAAGGGACTTCCCATTTCCTTAATGCCGTCTGCTTTTGACGCAAAAGCAACTTTCCGCGATCGTATCGGCGTACAAATCACCGAAACTGAGATGCCGTTTTTCCGTGAAGGTTTCCATATCAAGGAAAAGGATCGTCAGGAGCTGTTGCGCGTAAATGAAGCAACTGACCCTTACGCGGCCGAAGTAATCAGCCGGATTTTTGATGATGCTAATAATCTGATTGATGGCGCACTGGTTGTTCCTGAGCGTATGATTATGCAGTTGCTTTTCAGTGGCAAAATCAACATTGAAGCCAATGGCGTACTGTATGACTACAACTATGGTACACTGGAAACCGCAGAGCTGAAAGATACGGCATGCTGGGACAAGTCTGAGACCGCGAACCCGTTCAACGACCTGAAGACAGCAAAAGATAAGATTACAGAGAAAACCGGCGTCACTCTGACCCGTGCAATCATGAATACCACTACCTTCAACCTGCTTGCAGCCTGTAGTGCTATTCGTAATCGAATCATTACTGTTTCTGGACAGCCATACAGCATTATCACAGATGGCGAGGTACGGAACATTATCCAGGCTACCAGTCAGATCCAAATCGCTATCTATGATAAGCAGTACAAGGATGAAAAGGGAGTAGCACACAAGTTCGTTCCTGATAACTATGTGGCACTGATTCCAGATGGTACACTGGGTAATACATGGTTTGGTACCACTCCGGAGGAAGCTGACCTAATGGCAGCCAATACCGGCGCGGAAGTCAGCATTGTAAACACCGGTGTTGCACTGACCCGCATTATCAGCACGCACCCTGTGAACATTACCACCCTGGCATCTGAAATTGTCCTTCCTTCCTTTGAGCGGATGGATGAGTGCTATCTGCTGAAGGTAGTCCAGGACCCTTAACGAGCGGTAGCGTACCTGCCCAGGCTGCCGCGACTGGACTAGGGCAGATTAAAGTTTCCGACCTGGTATCAGCTGATACCTACATAACCGACACAGGTACTGTTTTTGGTTCTCTGCATAAAGTAGCAGAATGGTCGGAGTTCAGCACAGCACAGAAATACAAGAATGGTCATTTCTTCCCTGTCACACTCTCTGAAGAGTACGCAGGTCAGGAAATTGAAGTTGATGGACCTGAGATTAAAGGCAAGAAAGCCAAAGACCTGAATTGGTATCTGTATGTTGCCAATAATCAGAGCAAGTTTACATTCAAGTGCAAGGGTGAAACCTTATTCATACTTGATTTCCAGTATGCAACGCTGGAATAACTAGAAAGGGGAGAAAGACGAATGTATGCAGATTATGAATTTTATCTTAATCAGTACTATGGTAATCAGATATCCGAATCTGATTTTCCACGTCTTTCTTCCCTTGCATCTGACTTTATTAGAGCCTATACTAAAGGTATTTCTGACACTGTGAAAGGTACCAGCCTGGAAGCAGTACAGAGATGCACTTGCGCAGTTGCCGACATCTTCCAGGACGAGGACAACATGCGCAAAAGTGCCTTTAATGCGAATGGAGTAGTTGCGTCTGAATCAGTGGGACCATGGTCTAAGAGCTATAGCTCAGGATTGTCAAGTTATGCTATCGACTATCTGAAGATGCGAAAGAATGACGCGCTATGGTTGTATCTCAGTATGCTACCCGAATTTGCGGAATTGTTTGCTGTGATCAGTTACAAGTGCAAGCATGACGCACGGCACGGAAGGCGGCACATATGAACATGTTTCCGCATACCGTTACAATCTTCACTCCGAACACCACCACAGATCCGGCAACTATGGAAACGCGGACTGAGACAGAAGTCTTTCCTGTTGTTGGCGTGCTTTATGCGCCGACCGATTCCATAGCATACAGGACTGAAGGCAAAAACGGAGCCGATACCGTAAAGCTATACATTCCAATGGATGCAAGCGGCGCGGAAGCTCTCAGAATGGTACCTGGAAAGAGCTTTTTCGTTTTAGGTAATGTGAACATTCCCATGACTTACAATCAAGCGGAAAAGACTTTTACGAGAGTTCACAGAATCAACACTGTTAATGCGTATGATTTTGGCACCCTCAGAAACTGGGAAGTAGGTGCAAACTAATGGCCGGAGTTGACATACAATTGCACTTGCCTAACCTGTCCAGGTACACGCAACTCATGAGACAGGCAACCCCTGAAGCACAAAGAGCTGTCATAGTGCAAATGGTAAAGGATACTGAGCCATATGTGCCAGCGCGTACAAAATCGCTATCTTTGCGCACACAGATCAATGATGATACCATTGTTTATCCTGGTCCATATGCCCGTTTTTTGTATCATGGTAAAGTCATGATTGACCCTGTTACAAAGTCGCCATATGCCCGATATGGAGCGCACAAGATAGTGACAGCAAAAGACCTGGATATGAAGAAAACAGTGCATGCTCAGGCAACTGCTTTTTGGTATGACTATGCCAAAAGAAAGAATCTGCAAAAATGGCGTAATGTCATGGTAAAGGCGGTGAACAGTAGACTAAATGGAACCCCGTGACAAAGAAAAGGAATTGCCATTAGTTGACTCTGAAGAAGAGAACACTGTGACCCGCAAAATCATGATCTGGTTAAACACATGTCCCATGCTACCTGTCAATATAGTAAGTTATGAGGACATACAACCCGACACAGAAAACATTGCTATGTCACTCAATAATGGAGCTAGAATAGTAGAACAAAATATAATAGGCGGGTACACGGCTGAATATCAGTTCATTTTGATATATCGCATTAAACCAGGTACTGATATTGATATACGTCTCAAAGCAGATGAAACATTGGAGCGTATCGCACAATGGGCACTTAAAAACAAACCTGATTTAGGCAATCTGAAAGTCAGACAGATTGAAGTAATTGACAGAGCCGGCATAGCAGCCACTTTTGAAGATGGAGACGAAGACCATCAAATAACCCTGTCATTACAATATTACGTATCCCCTAAACTGTAAAGGAGTGATTCACATTGGAACGTAGTAAGTTCTATATGTTTCTTAATACAGCATCCGGCGGATTTGAAACAGCAAAAGAAACGCCTAAATGGTCACTTGTCGGCGATGGCGTTACAGAGTTATCTGTGAGCTATAACCCGCAGACCAACACAGAGCAGTACATACACGAGGATGTAGCGCGGACTACTGTCACCGGATACCAGCCTAATTCCGCAGTCACGGCACAGGCTAAAAAAGGCGATGAAGTCTATGACTATATCAATGCAATGCGCAGGACTTTACCAATTGGAGATTCCGCCATTTCAGAAGTTGTACTCGTTGACCGTTACGAGGAAGCGAAAACCAACGGATTCCCTGCAACGCGGCAGGAAGTTACCATTCAGATTGATAGCTATGGTGGCGCAGCGTCCGACCCGCTGTCTATTGGCTATACAATCAACTGGAATGGAACACCGCAACAGGGATATTTCAAAGTTGATACTTTAGCATTTAGTGATTCAGCTGGAGGCGACTGAAAACAATGGCAGGGATCAGAGTAAATACCGGAGTTAAGCGGATTGAAGTCAATGATGCCGGCGAATACATTGAACTGAATTTTGCAGACCAGTCTATGGCAATTCGTTTCTATGAGATGCAGGAACGGATTCAGGAAAAGACAAAGGAAGCAGAAAAGCAGCTCAATGAATCCAAAAAGGACAATGACAACATTCGCAAGACCATCGAAATCAACAACGATTTACACAAGTACATTATGCATGAAGTAGATGCGTGTTTTGGACCTGATACATGCAGAAAGGTATTCGGTAATATTGTACCTGGTGCAGACCTGTTTGAAGATTTCTTTAATCAGCTGCTCCCCTATTTTGAAAAGGGAGCAGAAGAGCGCAAAGCGAAAATGGCAAAATACAACGCAGATCGGACCGGCAATGTTTAACTATCTGTTGGACAGATACCCGGACAATTACCATGGTTACTTAATACGTACAGACTACAGAATCGGGGTGCAGATACAATTATGTTTATCTGACCCCGATTTTTCAGAATATGACAGAGCTATGACCGCTCTTAGTTTGTTGTACGGCAATGGTATACCAGATGATATTCAACTAGCACTAAATGGAATAGCCTGGTTCATGCAATGCGGGACTGAAAATGTTCAGAATGTTGATGATTCCAATGAGCCAGAATTGTATTCTTTTGAATTCGATTCCGGCAGACTGGTAACAGGCTTCAGAAAAACATTCGGCATTGACATAACCCGCGAAAAGCTCCACTGGTTTGAATTTGTGGTAATGCTTTCAGAATTGCGCGATACAGCTTTTTCAGATGTGCTTGAAATCCGGCGTACAGATGAAAGTGAAATAGACAAAAAGAAACTTTCTGAATTCAGGAAAATGAAGCGCCGTTTTGCCATTCCAGCGCGTGAATCTCAGGAAGATCTTGAAAGACAAGATGCGTTTTTAGCTGAAGTAAAGGCAGCACAAAAACGAAGAAAAGAGGTGTAAGCTATGGCTTTAGGCGGCTATGATGGTTCAATCAGAATAAAGGCTGAACTTGACAGTACCAATTTCAATACTGGTCTTTCCAAAATGGGAAATGCCCTGAAAAGTTTCGGCAAACTTGTAATAGCTGCTTTTGCAACTCAGGCTGTCACCAACTTTGTAAAGGAAGCAATCAACGCGGCATCCGACCTGGAAAATGCATGGATGGGACTACAGTCCATTGTAGAGGGACAAGGTCGGAGTTTCGGAGCCGCGCAATCATTCATAAATGACTATATCTCTGATGGTTTAGTACCATTGGAGAATGCTGTCACATCTTATAAAAATTTAGCGGCGCGCGGCTATAATGATGAACAGATACAAAAGGTAATGACAGCGTTAAAAGACGCCGCCGCATTTGGTCGCCAATCAACTTATACTTTAGGTGAAGCAGTAACTACAGCAACTGAAGGTTTAAAAAATGAAAATTCTATCCTGGTTGATAATGCTGGAGTTACTAAAAACGTTGCAAAGATGTGGGACGATTACGCCACGAGTATTGGCACCACATCCAACAATTTAACCCAACAGCAAAAAATTGAAGCTGAAGTTGCCGGCATCATGGAAGAAACTAAGTTCCAGACTGGAGACGCGGCAAAAGTAGCAGGAACATATTCCGGACAGGTTGCGATGCTGTCCTATAACTTTCAAAATTTGAAAGTTTCCATCGGACAGGGTTTTATGCCCATTGCACAGGCTATTCTTCCAGGGATCAACACAATCATTTCTGCTCTTGCTAAACTAGCTTCCGTGTTTGCTCAGGTTATGAAACTGCTTTTTGGAAAGTCAGTCTCAACCAGTGGCGGCAGTAGCCTGGCAAAAACAAACCAGGACATTGCCGCGACCGGTGGCGCGGCGGCTGATTCGACCGACAAACTTGCAAGCAGTACCGGCAAGGCTGGAAAAGCAGCAAAGCAGACCGCCAAAGAAATGAAAGGCGTGCTTGCGTCTTTCGATGAACTGAACATTTTAGCTGACAATTCAGACAGCGGTTCCAGTGGTAGCGGCTCCGGAAGCGGAAGCGGTGCCGGAGGTGTTGCCGGCGCAGACATTCCAGGTTTGAGCGGCGGCGGCGAAATGTTTGAAGATGTCACCGTTAATCCTGAAATTGAGAAGTTTGTCGAAGACCTGAAAAAGGCAATTGAGCCAACCATTGAAGCACTCAAAAGGCTATGGAACCAACTGAAAATCGTAGGTGGTTTTGCCTGGGAAGGCTTGAAAGACTTTTACAATTCCTTTTTGGCACCTGTAGGGAAATGGGTTTTAGGTGAAGGCTTGCCGCGCTTTATCGATGCCATTACCAACGGTTTAGCTGCAATCAACTGGCAACAGATCAATGATTCACTTCATAATCTATGGGACGCACTCGCGCCGTTTGCCATCCATGTAGGGGAAGGATTGTTGTGGTTCTGGGAAAACGTGCTAGTTCCAATGGGAGTTTGGACCATGAACGAAGCACTGCCCCATTTCCTTGACACACTGTCAGCCGGATTGAAAGCAGTCGATTTCTCCAACATGGCTGATGCTGCGAATAATCTGCTTGACGCTCTTGCGCCGTTTGCGGAAAATATCGGCGAGGGATTGCTATGGTTCTGGGATAATGTTCTCGTTCCTATCGGAGTATGGACCATAAATGAAGCAGTCCCCACATTCCTAAATCTGCTAGCCGGCGCGATTAAGTTACTGAATGCAATCCTGGAAAAGCTGAAGGGACCGGCACAGTGGCTGTTTGACAATTTCCTAAAACCGATAGCATCATGGACGGCAGGAACGATACTTGACACACTTGATGAACTTGCAGACCTGTTATCTGACCTGGCAGATGTGTTAAACGGTGATTTGAGCTTTTCAGACTTTCTCAGTCAGCTGACACCAATGCAGACCGCATTAATGGCCCTGGGTGGAGCTGCTACAGTTGCCGCTGTTGGTTTAGGTCTGTTATCAGCCGGCAAAACCATATCATCTGCCATTTCAACCATACAGGGACTGTTTACAACTATCAGTGTGACAACTACCGGATTCCGTTCATTCCATGACATGATAACAACTGTTTTCGGACCCGGTTCTATCATTGCAGGAATCGCCATGGTTATAGGTGGCGCAATCCTGGCAGTTACGAACTTTGTAACCATGTTCACTAACGGATTCAGCGCGATCAATGAAATTTTGATGCTGGTCGGAATCGCGCTTGCAGCCGTGGGAGCTGTTATACTGGGAGCACCGGCACTAGTCGCCGGAGTAGTCGCCGGAATTGTTGCCGCAGTTGCTACAATTGTCGTGCTTGTAAAGGAACACTGGGACGCCATCAAACAGGGTTTTGAAGATGCCTGGAATGCAATCTGTGACGTGTGGGATGCTGCTTGTGACTGGTTTAACGATAATGTCATTGAGCCAATAGCAAAGTTTTTCAGCGGTTTAGCGGATGACATTGAAAAGATCTGGAATGATGTAGTTGACTGGATAGATACCAATGTTATACAGCCTGTTTCTAAATTCTTTTCTGACCTGTGGGACGATATCAAAAATGTATGGAATGAAGTAACAGGATGGTTCCAGGAAAACATTATTGACCCTCTTGTAAACTTCTTTTCAGCATGTGCGGACACTATCGGCGATGTATTAGAAGGATGCTGGATTATTATTCAGGCATGTTGGAAAGCAGTATCTGACTGGTTTAATACCAATGTCATTGAGCCTGTCCAGAAGCTGTTTACAGATGTGACTGAAGCAATCCATAAATTTTTCTCTGACGCATGGGACAAAATTAAAGAAGTGTGGAACACAGTTACTACATGGTTCAATACAAACATTATTGATCCCGTTCGCAAAGCATTCGATGACGCATGTGCAGCTATTCATAAGTTTTTTGATGATGCCTGGACAAAGATCAAAGGAGTTTGGGACGCTGTAACAGGCTGGTTTGACCTGAATATCATTCAGCCAGTTCAAAAGGCTTTTACAGATGCGACTGATACAGTCAAGCGCGTATTTACAGACGCATGGGACAATGTGAAAGAAGCATGGAACAATGCAGGAACATGGTTTGATACCAATGTAGCGCAACCAATAAAGGATGCTTTCCAGGGCGTAAAGGATTTTGTCAAAGGGATTCTAAACGGATTGATTGGCAACGTGGAAACACTTATCAATGGAGTTATTAACGCGATCAACAGTCTGTTAGGTGGTTTCAGTAACATTGTTTCTAAAGCGGCTGATTTTATTGGAATCGATTGGGGCGGAGTGTCTAAGATTCCGACTGTACATCTGCCGCGGCTGGCTCAGGGTGCTGTTATTCCACCTAACAAACAGTTCACTGCCATTTTAGGCGATCAAAGAAGCGGAACAAACATTGAAGCACCATTGGCAACCATTCAGGAAGCTGTCAGATCTGTTATGTCAGAATACGGTTCAAATCAACCGATTAATGTAACTGTAACCTGCACACTTGACGGAAAGGTTGTTGCAAGGAATACGATTCAGCACATCAATAATATGACGCGTGCAAGTGGTAAATCCATGCTGTTACTATGAGGTAAAACGATATGACAATATGTATTATTAACAGTCATGATTATAGTAAATATGTGATAATGACAGGTTACAATTGGAGCCGTGAAGACCTGGATTCTGAAAAGTCAACGCGTACAAAAGACGGAGTTATGCACAGAGACCGAATCTGCCAAAAACGAAAACTGTCTTTTGAAGTGCGCGGCGCAACCCGTGAAATTTTAGCTCAATTAGATGATGACCTGTCAAATGTTACTTTTTCCATGACTTATACAGATTTACACGGTTCTCAGACCCGGACATTTTATTGCAGCTCTTTTTCCGCTGATATGAACAATTGCCATGATGATTCGACTTCCTGGACACCCGGAAAGTTTACAGTTACAGAGGTGTGATTATGGCACTTCCTACATCTGATTTATGGAAACAGATTCAGTCCATGCGGCATACTGTTACAGAATTCAAGTTTGAGATAAACGGCAAAGAATATGATGAACATGATGAAATATCGCATTCAGTCGATTCGGGTTTGTTTGAAGAATTCGCAATAGGTCAGGCTACATGCGCTGAACTCGAATTAGAGATTATAGCGGATGAAATCCCACGTGGTGCAACGATTAAAAGGTATGTCAGATTGGTAAATGGCAACCTGGTTTCTGAGTGGATTCCAGCCGGCGTTTATTTCGTCAATACCCGTTCCTATGAGGATGGAGTATGGAAGATTGAAGCATTCGACATTATGCGAAAAGCGGAGCAACAGTGGACTCCAGTTCAATCTTTAGACTTTCCCATGCCGATGGATACAGCCTGCAATCTTTTCGCCGCGATTTTAGGAACATCCATTGATGAAAGATCACAGATTTCTCATACCTATACCATTGATTATCCGGGTACCACTGACCCGGATGATCCCGAAGATGAACCACAATTTTATACAATCCGGCAACATTTACAGTGGATTGCAGCCGCCCATGCTGCGAACTGGATTGTAACAGCTGAAGGTAAACTTCTGTTGGTTCCATTAGGTGGAGAACCAGAAGAAACCAATTTCTTAATTACAGAGTATGGAAAACCAATTAATTTCGGCGGGAGTGTGATTCTTGTATGAGTGACAAACATTATGTTGGTCTTGACCTGACTTCCTTCCAGGATAATGGAAAGACTTTACCCGTTTCACGTGTCACGCTCTCAGTTGATGAAGAAAACGTTATCACAGTTGGAGACGATAGCGGCAAAGAACTGATTGCAGACTGTCCATATGCCACTAGAGCAATGGCGCAAAGCATTCTAGACCGTCTCAAAGGTTACAGATACCAGATGTATGAAGCTGAAGATGCGAACTTAGACCCGGCCGCCGAATTAGGAGACGGCATTACCGGCAATGGTGTGTATGGCGTTATTTCCAGGATTCAGGACGATGGCAACGGCAGACCCGGCATAACCGGACCTGGGCAACAGGAATTAGAAGAAGAGTATCCAATGGGCGATGGTCCCATGATGCAGGAAGTACAGCGGAAATTCGCCTATCAGGATAAAAAGCTAGCAAGTACCAGATCATTAATTACAAAGACTTCTGAAGAAATTGATTTGAAGATTGAAGAAATCAACGGTGAAGTTTCAGGTTATTCAGGCAAGTTTTCTGAGATCAATACGCGTATTGATTCCATTAAATTGACAGTCTCAAACAATGGAACATCAAGCACTATTCAGCTAACCGGAGATGGTATTGTTTCCGAAGCTCAGTCCATTACCTTTACAGGTTACGTGACATTTGGCGGATTATCCGGCGGAACAACGACTGTAAACGGCAGCTGCCTGAAAACCGGAATAATCAGAGAGAATACAACGCAAAGTAAAGCAATTCCGAGTTTTTGGAATTTAGGAACCGGCGAATTTGTCACATATAATATGTTAGCTCATAACATTCAGGCAGATGGAACATTGACGTGCGGCGGCGACACAGGATCAAAACTTATTTTGTCATCTGGAGTAATAACAGGGTACCATAACAACACCAACTATGGCACACTGAATGTAAACATGGAATTGACTGAAGGAAGAAACACATATCGCGGTTTTTTGTTCGATTGTGAAGCACTTGCATTTAAGTGCGATAAACTTGCAATTAATATTCCGCGCTCTAACACTGCTACAATTCCATACAGTGGACTAAACAATATTATTTCTTATGTAGCATGGGACGAAAATGGCCCATCCGGACAAATACGACTGTTTTCTAATACGTTGGAAATCAATTATGTAAATGGTTTCTGTACTTACTTCATGGATTCATTCGGATCTCAGATTTGGAATTTCCAGGGGGATTATAAATAAATGCGTTATTATGGTTATGATTCTAAGAATAATGTGAAATGGTATATCGTTGACTTTACTCCCGAAAAACTTCAGAAAATGGAATCTGAAGGAACAGAATTTTACAAGGAAGATGGAGACACAACGACAAAGGTAAATGCATCTGAGATTAAAAAACCACCAGGACCGATATGCAAAAAAATGCTTGACATTGCAACGCCTAAATATGTAGAAAGTCAGCTGAAACCTATATCAGATCTTGTTACTATGCTTGTATCCATCATTTCCGAATTTTCGCCATTGCATAAAGCAGAATTGCAAAATGCTGTGAAGGCTATAAAAGATAAGGAGTTGAAAGCATGAACGAACCGGCACTGATTCCAGACCCTAATGCAGAGCCTGAAAAGCCCATGATGCTTATCAGGCAAGAGCTGATTGAAAATCTGAATGACATTCTGAGCAATTGCCCATTGCATGCAGTTGTGGTCCTTCCAATTCTCAGAGATTTCATTTCTATAATTGAGAATCAGCTAAACAATGAGCTGACAAGAGAAAAGCAAGAATATGCAGCCGCTATGGAGAAATGGAGAAACAGCAATGGCGGATAAATCAATACCCGAACTGGAAGCGGCCGCGATTCAAGATCTTCCATCTTTGCCAGATCTGTACGATGATGACCTGTTAGCAGTCAGCCAACAGAACATTGCCAAAAAGATGACAGGCAAGCAATGGAAGGATTACGCCGTTGCATCTGTACAGAAATACTCTGACGCCGCCGCCGATTCTGCTAAAGCAGCTGCCGCAAATGCCGCGGAAGCGAAAAAGTTGCGCGATGAATTCTTTGCAGATTGGGAACAAATAGAAGCAGACAGAGACGCCGCAGCCGATAGCGCACAAGCAGCCAAAGCAAGCCAGGACGCTGCTAAAGCATCTGAAGACGCGGCAAAGGCATCTGAAGAAGCAGCCGCAGCATCTGAAAGTGCTGCTGAACTCTCCGCAGAAGCGGCCGCTAGTTCAGAAAAGAATGCTGCTGATTCTGAAGAAGCTGCAAGGCAATCGGCCGAATCAGCCGATCAAGACGCGACTACTGCAACACAACAGGCAGCCACGGCAACTGAACAGGCTGGAATTGCTACAGATGCCGCCGATGCCGCGAAACAGTCCGAAGATGCCGCAGCTAAATCGGAAGCGAACGCAGCCGGATCAGAAACAGCTGCCGCCGGAAGCCAGGAAGCCGCTGAAGATGCAGCCAAAAGAGCAGAAGCGGCCGCGGAAAAGGCAATTGCACCCGTGGAGCACGTATACAACATTGTTCTACTGGACCGGACCACTGAAGACCGCTATGCATTGATGATCGACAACGGCAGACTGTACATCATTGGCATAGATGCAGCACTGGACCCTACCGACCAACTACTAATAGACAAGTCTACCGGCACAGGATACAAACTGTACGTTGACAACGGCAGACTTGGAATTGAGGAGGCAAATACATAATTATGGCAATTGGCGATAAGAAACCCGTAGTAATGGAATTTGACAAGGCTGTACCTGAAGGAGTTGCAACTCTGGACGAATTCGGCAAATTGGAAACGGATCAGAGACCGGATTATACCATCTCGCAGGTTACAGACCTGCAAGCAGAGCTTGACAAGAAAGCCGTCAAGTCAGAAGTAAACGAACACTTTACAACCCTGGACGGTACCACGCAGACCGCAACGGATAATATCGAATCCCTTCAGTCTGATATGGAACAGGCACAGACTGACATTTCCGACCTGGAGACAGATGTTTCTAGACTGAAGACAAGCAAGGCAGACCAAACCGCGCTGACGTCTGGACTTGCTACAAAAGCAGATCAAACAGCATTAACCACTGTGGAAAACAATGTCAAGAGCTTTGCATATATTCCGGACGGAGCCGGACCCCACAATGCCGTCTATCGCGGCATCAGCTTGGGAAAAACTGTCACGGCTGACCAGTACGCAGCAATTTCAGCCGGCACTTTCAAAGGTATGTTCATTGGAGACTACTGGACCATAAACAGTAGAGTGTACAGGATTGCAGCTTTTGATTATTATTACAATGTAGGCGATAATCCTGTTACGACACAACATCATGTTGTCATTGTTCCAGATGCTTCATTTGGCAATGTAGCAATGAACAGCACTAATACAACGAATGGCGGATATGTTGGATCTGAAATGTTCAAAACTGGACTTGAAACGGCAAAAACAGAAATTAAAGCAGCATTTCCGAATCATGTACTTTCACATCGTAAGTTTTTAGTTAATGCCGTTACAAATGGAACTGTAAGCGGAGCTGCATGGACTACAGTCGATGTAGACCTAATGACAGAGCAGAATGTATATGGTTCCAGTATTCTGGAAAGTCGCAGTACACCGACTGTATTTCAGTGGACGCATACAGTTGATAAATCGCAGTTCCCATTGTTTGCACATCGGCCGGATATGATTATTGCAAGTCGTGTAACTTACTGGTTACAGAATGTATGTTCGTCCGTTCTTTTCGCTCTTGTGCACGGGAGCGGTTTTGCGACCTGTTCCGGCGCCTCGCTTGCTTTTGGCGTGCGCCCGGCTTTCTGTATATCTTAACATCCCTGCCCCTTTATGGGGCAGGGATGGACAGGAACAAGGAAAGGTGATATAATGTCTGTTATAGTATCAAAACGTCAAGAATCTAAATTTGAAGTATTCCATCATTGGGATAAAACAAGGCTTGCAATTACCAACCTAATGTTGTATGATTTTGGATTGAAGGCAGAACGTCAAGAACAGAAATTTATGCGCTCGTTAGGTGTCAGTGATTTGTCACAGTTAGATGAAAATGGAATTGAACGCTATCAGAAACATAAAAAGAGAATGGCGTCAGTTATTTCATGGTTTCTCCAGGAACAGCGCAATTCTGTCATGTCTTGTATTCGCAGTGTAAATGAAAATGTATTTATTGCAAATTCGATTTATCCGACATGCATTGAAGAATTGACAGAGCGCCGCTTGCACCAGGATAGAGCTATAGGACAATGCTATAGATTAAAGCAGGAATTGCAGTATACAATTGAAGTTTTGGAAGTTGATATTAATCGATATTCTAATGCTGCTAAGATGATTGACAAGGAAATCATTTTGCTGAAGGCATGGCGTAAATCAGATAATAGATTTAAAAAATCTATTTAAGGTGTCTTCTGAATCGTCCGTTAATTTCGCTAATGTGAACGGAAACGGTAATGCGAACTGTAACAACGCCTCGAATGCTAATGGCGTGCGCCCGGATTTCAGTTCTGCAATTTCAAAATGCCTGTTAAAGGCGATTGCAGATAATTGAAAGGAGAAGATATCTTTCTGTGGATACATTCACAGTAAATACACACCGCGACACTGTCAGTTACGACTGTTACAGTTATCCGCGCGGCCTATCCCCGCTTTTAGATGCGAATGCTTTATATCGTGGTTTTAAAAGATCCATGGCCGGCAGTTCATGGAAATCTCAGGTACAAAAGTTTGAATTGAATTTTCTCACTGAAATTCTGAAATTACAAGATGAACTTGAATCTGAGACTTACAGGCCTGCCGGTTCTATGGGATTCATATTGCATGAACGCGGCAAAACGCGAATGATAAAGGGCGAAAATATCAGAGACAGATGTGTTAAACATGTATTGTGTGATGATATTCTGACACCATCATTACAGCCGCTATTGATTCATGATAATGGAGCAAGCATAAAGAACAAAGGAATTTCTTTTACGCGCAACAGGTTAGTATGTCATCTCAGAAAATACTATAGCGAATATGGCAACGATGGTTATATACTTCTTACCGACTACAGTAAATTTTATGATAACATTTTGCATGAACGACTGAAACAAATCTTGCTACAACGGACAGACGATAAAACAGCTGAATTCCTGATAGATATCATTTTAGAGAAAGAGCGAATTGACGTTTCTTATTTATCAGATTCTGAATATACCAATTGTCTTAATGTTCTGTTTGATTCACTGGAATATGCAAAGATTCCACCTGAACTGAAGACAGGTCAGAAATACATGCATAAACACATGGATATAGGCGACCAGTTAGCACAAATAGCTGGCATTGCATATCCGACTGAAATTGACAACTATATTAAGATAGTTCGCGGCATTAAATATTACAGTCGATACATGGACGATTCTTATATAATCCATCATGACAGGAATTTTCTGAAAGATCTAAAATATGACCTGATAGAAAGAGCCGCGAAAATCGGAATTACAATGCATGAACGGAAAACGTACATTTGCAAACTGTCTGATTATTGGCGATTTCTCCAACTGCAATACAGTCTGACCGACACCGGACGCATTATCAGAAAGATCAATCCGAAAGCACTAACCAGAATGCGCAAGAAGACGAAAAAGACAATTGATAAGATACCGGCAAAAGTATTTGACGAACTATTCTTTTCATGGTATTATAACTATAGAAAATATATGTCACATAAACAGAAACAGAATCTTATGATTCTATACAATGAGCTGAAAGGAAATCAGAATGTATAAGATTGAATTTGCAGACGGTTCAACACTTGACAACCTGGAGCTGAATGGAAACAACTTTATCAGCGCCGAACCCATTGACCCTGAATTTTTCAAAGATGAAATGCTCACATCTGTTTCATTCACCGGACCTGAATTCACTGGCACAGTCCAGGATATGAAACTAATTCAGTGCATTCCATGGGAAAATAACGGTTCTGCTTTTATCCTCGCAGAAATCAGCATGGAAGAGAAACGGCAAAACCTGATAAAGTCCATCCTGGAACAGAACAGCACTGATATCACTGACATTCAGTCAGCACTTGCAGAACTCTATGAAACCTTTTTAGGAGGAATCTGAAATGGTAAAGATCTACCTGGCATTAATCCGGAAAGGATTAAAGAAGATTGACGATGTACCTGCCGCGATCCGTGAAGACGTGCGCGCAGCACTTGAGGAATCCTAGCCATGGACGAACTAACGGAAATCAAAGCGACAATTGCTCTTGCAGTCGGAGCACTGACCGGATTCTGGGGCTGGTATGGCTGGATCATTATCGGATGGATTGTGTGCATGGTCATGGACTACATAACCGGTTCCGCAGCCGCGGCCAAAAACGGAGACTGGGACAGCTCCAAAGCACGTGCAGGAATCTGGCATAAATGCGGCATGATTGTAGTGGTAATGGTTTCTGCTATGGCCGATCTTCTGATTTCTGCAGCCGTTGCCCACCTTCCACTGACCTGGAAATATCCTGGTATGATAGCTCCAATTGTACTGGTATGGTACATTGTTACAGAGCTAGGCAGCATAACGGAAAACGCAGTCCAGATGGGCGCACCGGTTCCAGAGTGGCTTGTCAGAATGCTTGCCATTGGCAAGAGCACCATTGATCAGGCTGGAAACCACATCTGTGAAAAAGGAGATGAAGCAGAAGATGTCAGAAAGTAAGCTTGCAACCTACATCAACATTACGACAAACCGCACACACCCGCGCAGAAACAAGATTGACACTGTAACACCACACTGCTATGTTGGACAGGTTAGCGCACAGCGCGGAGTTGACGGTTTCATGAAGACATCCCGCGCGGCGTCATGTCAGTATGTCATTGGCTATGATGGGCAGATAGGTCAATCCGTTTCAGAAGCTGACAGAGCCTGGACCAGCGGCGGCACTGATAAGTATGGTAACGCTATCCGTGTAAATGGTATCAGCGGCGGAGATAACGACCACAGAGCTATTACCATAGAGATTGCATCTGACAGTTTCCATCCGTACAAAATCACAGCTCAGGCTTATGAAGCACTCATAAAGCTGTTTGTGGACATCTGTCAGAGAAACAACATTCCCAAACTCAGATGGGAAGCAGATAAAACCCTAGTTGGCAAGCCGGCACAGCAGAATGTGACTGTACATCGCTGGTTTGCAAATAAGGCTTGTCCAGGCGATTACATTTATAACGAACTTCCAAATATCGTGAAGGAAGTCAACAAGAGACTGAAAGGAGAACCCGAAGACATGACACAGGCAGAGACTGAAAGACTGATTCAGACCATCGTTCCCACCCTCATCAAGAATACTGTTCCAGGTCTCATCAACGCTGCACTCGCGGAGCAGATCTCTACTCGGCAGAATCAGCCGCCTGATTCATGGGCACAGAACATTATCGCCCTTGCTCGTGAGATGGGAATCGCGGACGGCAGCCGGCCGCGCGACTATATCACCCGGCAGGAAGCTGTTCAGTTGGCGTTCAACGCGAAAGACGCATTTACAGCCGCGCTCCTAGACAATGACGCCGCTGCATACAGCGAGGACGCACGGAAGTGGGCGACCGACAACGGACTTGTGCAGGGTATCGGCACCTTTGAGGATGGAACCAAAAATTATGCGTGGGAATCTCCCGTCAGCCGTGAGCAGATGGTTACGCTTCTGTATAGGCTGGAGCAGCTGAACCGCGGCGACTTCTGAGCTACCCGCGCCGGAAGTCCTTCCACCACTTTTTCCACCAACAGCAGCGTGCGACAGTCGAAATATAACATTTTTCATTTCGTGAAACAATAAAACGACCCTGCTTTTCCGTTCAAAAAGTTCAGAAAAGCAGGGCTTTAAGGTAATTTACATGACGTTTTCCGGATTGTTTGCGTTCAGGCTGATTTTGTGGATATTCCTGCTATATGATGCACTCGTTTGAAAAAAGCTACCGAAAAACTTTAATATTATCATCTTATCGGGCAGAAATCGCTACTTTCTGCCCGATTTTATTATGCTCAGAAATCCATTCCACCAATTTACCACCAGTCAGCCATTTCCACCAATAGCCGCTTGCAGATCCGAATACAGTTGCATGGACCTGTGGAGTGTATCGCCGTCCCGATGCGTATAGACCTTTGCCGTCATCGAGATATCACTGTGACCTAACAAGTCACGCGCTACATTGATAGGCACGCCGGCGCGCTGCAAGTCAGTCGCGAATGTATGCCGGAGATGGTACGCCGTCACGTCATCTGACAGACCCGCCGCAGTCCTGAAGGACTTCCAGCGATTTAACATCGGATTACGCGAAACGATGCCGCCTAGCCTGGATGGAAACACTAAATCAAAAGGCCCAGGCTGTAACCTGTCATGTTCTGCTAACAGTCGCCGCTTCAGTTCAGGTATCATGGGAATATCCCTTTTACCAGATTCTGTTTTAGGTCCTTTACTGTTTTTGGTACCAGTTTCACGTGCCGCGACAACGTGAATTTCCGACCTGTCAAAGTCTACATTAGCCCATGTCAGTGCGGCCGTTTCACCCGGACGCATACCAGTGTAAAGCATGGTCAGGACCCACAGACCGTATTTATGAGTTTCAGCCGTCTCCAGGACCTGACGCCGCTCTAAATCAGTCAGAGCGCGCCGCGAACCAGAATAGCCTTTAGGCGCAACCAGATCTTCAGCCGGATCCACTGGAATCAGCCGCGCCGCACGTGCCCTGTGAAACACGTCTTTCAGGATGGACCGCACAACAGAAATCAGAGTGTCGGACATGCCACCGCACTGATTCAGACACTGTTGCAGATCAATGGGACTGACATCAATCATCCGCTTGCTACCAATGTACGGACCGATATGGATATTGTACATAGACCGATATCGCGCCAATGTCGGAGCAGACACACCGGACGGCACTTTGTAGGTCTCCATCCATGTATCATACCACTTTGCAACCGTCTGATTCCCGCCGTGTGTTTCCTCGCCGCGCTTGACAGTCGCGATCTTTTCAGCTAGCTTTCTGTCTGCTTCCCTCTGATTCTTTCCAGTCGCTTCATACTTCTTGCCATTATACCGCATGGTAGCGCGATACCGTTTAGGCTGCTTCTTTTCTGCTACCGTTATCACCACCTTTCTACCAGTCCCCGCCCCGATGCCGTCAAGACGGTTTCAGGACTGAGACTGTTCAGTCAGATTCAGTTCGACATCCAGCAGACGCCGAAACATCCGGTTCATGCTCTCTCCAGTTTCAGCACAATGGGCCTTTACTAGATCCTTGTAGAACTTAGGAACCATGACCGTGAATTGGCACGTATTCTCTGCGTCCCACTTCTTATTAGCACGCCGGCGCGCGTCATTGTATGGATTGACCGCCATGTAATCACCTCACCCGGAGATTATACACCCACAAAGCTACACCTAGCAAGTGTACAACATGCACAAATTACACCCCTAAACTTTGTACAAAATGCCAGGGACTTTTTTCGGCCGACCCCCTTGCGCGTTACACCTACAAGGTGTATAATAGGCACATCAAGAGGGAACACCACTTGAGACACCAACCAACACCGACCGGCTGAATCAGCCAGAAAGGAAAAGATAAAAATGAAAATCACCAACGAGATCAAGACCGCTCTGAACGTCAAGCCGCTCATGACCGATATCGGCCGCAAGTACAACACCGACCTGTTCTCCGTGCTGGATGGCTCCACCGTTTACCTTCAGATCCGCCTGAAGACCGGCGACCGGGACCGCGACCGCAACATGGCACGCGCTAAGATGGACCGCGACACCTTCAACGAGCTGACCGCCGCAAACCTGAACGGCATCATGGCAAAGCTCCGCAAGATGGTCAGCGATTCCGGCACACTGGTTGACGTGACCATGGAGGACGGCAAGCCGGTTTTCAGCAACGTAAATGTTCGCCGGCACGCAGTCGCTTATGTTTCCTTCAAATATGGCGCATTCGCTTATGTCGGTTTCTACCGCAACGAGGGAAACACCATCGCCCAGGATCTGAAGCAGCGCAGCGAAAACATTGAAGGATACCTGGACGATGAAACCAATAAGTTCGTTTTCATCTAATTTTTCAGTCCCTGACGGCTGACATTCTAGGCCGACTGAGAACCAATCTAGCGGGTACCCGCTAAGGGTACCCGCACCGGAGATAAAGAAAAGGAGAAAATGAAAATGTTAATCCGTGAACTGTATGAGATCGAAAAGCAAGGCACAAACCCCGATGCCGTATCCACTCACTTCGACATGATGTACCACAACCTGGAATCCGTCTTTACCGGCAGCGACCTGATTCCCTGCGTTGACATCGTGGAAACCATCTCTGAAATGTACGGAGTAAACCCCGGCTGTCTGTATGAGGACCTGGAAGAGAACTATGGAGTTCTGGAGCCTGAAGACGGATATTTGGACGAATCTGAAGCAAAGTCGTTTGAGTTCGCCATTGCAATGACCGCTGCAAGCGACCTCGCAGGAATGAACGCAGAACTTCAGGCCGTGAAGGAAACCGTTCCTGAAGTCAGTCCCGAAAAACAGAAAATCAAGTGGGACAAGACCGAAATCAAGAACTGCGGCAAGCGCGCCGCGCTGGTTTGCGAAATGGACAAGGCACGTTGCCTGATTCAGAGCATTCACGGCGACACTGCTTCCCAACTGAAGGATTTTCGGACCGTTGCGCAGTCTGTCGGAGCGAAATGGATTAAAGTCCACGAATACGACAGCTACCAGGCTACAACCGGATTCACGTCTGACAACGACACCGGACACATTGACATGGTTCATTCCGTCCGCATTGACTATGGTTGCAAGTCATTCCTTTTTGGATATGGAGAAACTGAAGTAACTCTGTCATTCCGTGACGTGTTCGACATCTGATAACCACCAACCACAGCCGGGTACCTGCACCGGACACATGGACAGGTACCCGGCACCAGATAGCAGAAAGGAGCTAGCACCAATGACCCTGAACGAATTCAAGAGCCTGGACCCGGAACAGTTTACAGTTGCAGTCCCGGAATCCCTGCTGGAAAGAGCCGTGAAATACCTGCACTGCCTTGACCGCGGCGAAACGTTTGTTTCCTACAGTGAAGAGCCGGCCGCAACGCTGAAAGCACTGATCAACCTGGAATTCAACGCAGACGTTCAGCCTGGCCCCAATGGCTACAAGTTCACCGTTCACGTCACCCGCATGGACGGCACAGAGCGCGAATACGGACATAACCTCTATAAGTACGCACTTGCAGCGGCCGAATACGAAAACAGTCGCAAATGCGTCATGAACGTGGAAATTACCATGAACTTCTAAAACCATCCACCCGCCGCCGCGGGTACTCTGTAACCTGGAGACCCGCGGCGCACACAGAAAGGAGATACCACAATGAAGACTGAAACCGTTCACAGCTTGAATGGAGACAAGTACGACCTGACCGGCAATTCCGACCTGTTCGCCATCTTCCAGGGACCTGAAGCAGACAGGCCGCCGTTCGTGCTGACATGCTCCGTCCAGATGATTGGAGAGTACAGAGACGATATCTATAACGGCACGCTGACCGAATGCGTACAGTACTGTGAAGACCATGGCTATACAGATGCCGATGCTCAGATTGCACTGATTGAGATCAATGGTCGCCGCGGCACCGTACAGTACACGCACACCGTTTTTACCGTTGACGGCTGGGAAATCTGAACCTGTACAGACAACCCGCCAACGTGCTATAATGGTAGCCATCCACCTATACTGACCCGGCTGCTAGACAGGCAGCCGGGTACCTTCAGAAAGGAAGTCATAAAGCAATGAAGAAAATCAGCCCGGACAATGGTACCACCTACATTGACGCCGCCGATGCCCTGAAGCAGTGGCCGCTTGACGATCTCGCCCAATACATGGACGATGAAACCCGCGAATCCGTCAACATGGACATCGCGCCCTGCACCGACCTGGAATTCCTGACCGAATACCTGAAGCGCGCCGCCGCCGACCTGGTAATAGGCTGATTCTCGGAAGTCACCACAATGGCAAGCCGTTCCGTAATGGGACGGCTGCATATATAAAGGAAGGAAGCAGAATCATGAACCTGAAAACCCGCTCTGTACTGTGGGGAAAGTGGCTTGCAGTCTCCAAATGGGCAGAAGACGCGCCGGAAGGACAGACAAACCACACCCTTGAACAGCTGGACATGTTCGCCCGTCAGCCGCTGACCGCCGCGGCGACTATCTCCGAAAACATGTGCAGCTCCGTTTTCCAGTCCCGGCCAGCACGCTACACCACATGGGACAACCTGACCCGCGACCTGTTCACGCAGATCGTTGACGCGTCAGAGGATGAAACCGACATGAACGCGCCGTTAGAACCGACCTACCTCATTGGCTATAACCTGCAGCTTGCAGACCTGACCTGATACACATCCACCTATATATAGAAGAAGCTCCGACACCCGAAAAGGTGCCGGAGCTGTTTTTCTGTCATTCAGTCGATAGACTCAGGTACCACGCCTAAAACCAGGCCCTGACAAATCATCCCCTGTTGGAAAGGAATCAGATCATAATCAGGATTGAGCGATTCCAACCCGCGCCGCGTGTATCGCTTGATGAACATTTCCCCGTATATGGAGAAGATGCCCACCTGACTATACTCTACCCGGCTGGCAATCTTGACGTATACCAGGCAGCCCGGCGGATAATCGGGGATCATGGAATCCCCTGAGACCCTCAGAACGTAATCAGTCCCGCGCGGCGGCTCCTGCATCAGATCGATGCTTTCCGCGCTTGCGTCATCGACATAGTTTCCAGTCCCCGCCGATACACCTTCATTATATAAGGTAGTGCGGAAAAGGGGAACGACCTTACCCTGTGCGCGCCGGACCTGTTCAGTCGCCGGTTCTGCTTCAGTCCCGCCGGCCGTCTCAGGATCGTTTGCAGCGATATCGGCCGCGACCCGCTGAAGCACTTCCCAGTCTGAAACAGACAGCCGTGCAAGTGCCTTGACAAGACGCCGGCCGAAGTCGCCGGCATTCGGCATGATGTCCCGGCAAATCCGCGAAAGCTGGTCTTCCTTGTCACGGACCGGATCCACGTCCGACAGGTACATGTCGCCGTTTCCAGTCTGAAGCCACGTCTTTGAAACGTGAAACTCCCTGGAAATCAGATCTAGCACTAAACCAGAAGGAGCAGTGCGCCCCAATTCGTAATTTGCTAGACCTGAACCTGTCATGGAGATACGCGCGGCGAAATCAGCCTGAGTCAGTCCAAGGGACTTCCTAAAAGCCTTCAGCCTTTCTCCTATAGTGCCATTCATGCTGTTCACCTCCCTTCCCTATCATTATAGCACCGAATCCGGCCGATAGCAAGCCCATTTGCTACCGGCAAAATTTTTTTGTCCAACAGCGAAAATTTTTCTTGACAACAGCACACCCCCGGGCTTATAATAGTTGCAGACAGCAAGAGAAACACAAGCCACCGGCAAGACAGCCGGCCGACCTAAAAACAGAAAGGAAGTCCCGATAATGAAAAAGACATGGAACGGCATCACCTTTGACACTGAGATCCCCGTCAGCGATCAGCCTGAGCTGTTCGCCGCCATCGACAGCATGGACGCCGCTGAACTGCGTCTGACCATCGCGAGCGACTATGACAGCTTTGTGTGCAACTGCGCCGCCGTTGCCCTGGTTGACATGGAAGACGTCAGCCTGTTAGAGGACCTGAACGACACCGAAATGCGCTATGTGCTTCAGGCTTTCAGCGACACCGGCCGCAAGGTTCCTGATATCATCTGGAAACAGGTTGACGAAATCCGCCGCCTGACCGGTTTCAGCTACAACCGGACCCCGACCGCTACCATCCTGAAGACCGGCAACGTCTACCATGTGATTGCAGACCGCAACTATGTTGTTGCTACCGTGTTCAGCTCCGACTATCGCAGCGATGTAGACAAGTTCTGCAAGTTCCATGGTCTGACCGTGACCGGCTACTATGTCGATGACTGATAGCAGTCCCGGCAAACCCTGAACCCTGTAACTACCAACAACATCCTGAACAGCTCTGTAACAGTCGGAGCTGTTCAGGAACCAGATCCACTGAAAGAAGGTGAAACAATGGGAGAGACCGAAAAGAGAGCCGCGCGCGACCTGATTCAGACCGTGGAACAGATTCCTTCCAGAATCGGCCGCGAAAAGTTCATTTCATTCTGTGAAGGCATGGCAATGGCGTCTGAGCTGTACAGAGACAGAGACGCCGACAACCCGCCGACCGCCTGAACAGAAAGGAAGTGAGAACCACGGAGAGCGAAAAGCAAAAGAAACAGCTATGGCTGTATCCGTGTTCGTACTGTGGACGGCTGCCAGGTTTAGCACAATGGACCCGCTATTATACCTTCGGCTGTCCACGATGCGACACGCACATTCTGAACGGTTTCGCAAAGGGACGGTTTTCCAGGAGACGCGCGAACACCTTAGAAATTGCCGCGGACGAATGGAACTACCTGAACGACCTACCAGGGGCTAAACAGTCGGAGGTGTTCATTTTTGACTAAGAAGAAAAGTGACACGGTTCCATGTCTGTTCTGTGGCTATTCGGGCAGTCCCGAAATGGTATCCTACACTGTCCAGGCAGGGAGAGAGCATGAAACCCTGTACCTGTGCGGCTGTCCGGATTGCGACCGTGACGCGCTTGACGGTTTCAAAATTGGAAAGTATCGCGAAATCGGATGCGGCACAAAAGAGGATGCAATCGCCCGCTGGAATTACTGGAATAACTACGCACTTACAGACATCATCTATTAAGAAGGTGGTAAATTGGAAGACATTGAATTAAATCCGTTGCTGTTCCAGAGCTGCGGCAACTGCCGCGCGTGCCTGGATGGCGATCTCTCCGAAATGTGCGATGACATGAAACCGCATACAGTCGGAGACCCGGACCCGGGTAAATATGTATGGTCTAAGTTGTCGCCGGAGAAGTTCGCAACGTTTCGCGTAAAGCAGCAGCTACCATACCATATAAAGGTAAAGTATGCCGCCATTCGTGCCCGTGAATTTATCAGTCAATGCGGCGCGCGCGGACTGTCAACACACGTCTCAGTTGGTGGACTGGACAGCATTACCCTATTCTGTTTCTTGCAGTCCATCGGTTTAGACGTGCCGGGGATATCTTGCTCATATTTAGAGGATATCAGCATTCAGAGAGTGCACCACAGGTTAGGTATCGAACGAATCCACCCAATTAGCGATCCTGGGGGGGGTATTTGGAATCAGAGACGTGTATTGCAGGAATTCGGTTTTCCTATCCTGAGCAAAGAGAAAGCAAACAAGTTGGAAATGCTCATGAATCCGACACCGAAAAACGCCTTAATGCGCCGGACCCAAATGACTGGAACTATAGGGAACGCCGCGGACGGCACGTTGCGCCACTCCAGTAACGCAAAGATGCCGGAGAAATGGCTAAAGCTCTTTGCGGGAGCGAACAATTCCGAATACGGAACTGACTACAAAATACCACCGTTCAAAGTGTCGGATAAGTGCTGTTACTATCTGAAGGAAAAGCCGTTACAGCTATACGCCAAAGAGAACCATTCTGTTCCGTTCATGGGATTGATGGCTGTTGAAGGTGGACGCCGCGAAAAGGCCCTGATTGCAAACGGCTGCAATTACTTCTCTGAGCACGACCGCTCAACCCGATCCTGTCCGTTTGCTATTTTCACGCGTCAGGATCTGTTACAGTTAGCACTTGACCTGTGTGTACCAGTCCCGGAGATCTACGGCACAATTGAAGCTGATGAAACCGGCAAACTGTACA
>CANQRR010000047.1 GCA_947626285.1 uncultured Lachnospiraceae bacterium | reverse complement strand
TTTATTGCAGATTTCCCTTAAGACCAAGGTTTTTATTGAATTTTGGAACAAAAAAACAGGTAGGATTTGACACTACCAATGACGAGGAGGGAGTAGTATCTATGGAAAGAGCAATTGTAAAAACAAATTTTTTAACAAAACATTATCATATCGGTACTCAAACGGTAATCGCTTTAGACGGAGTAGATTTTGAAGTAAAAGAACGGGAATTCGTTTCTGTTATCGGAAAATCCGGCTGCGGAAAAAGCACGCTTTTACACATGATTGGAGGACTTGATCTTCCTACTTCCGGAACAGTAACTGTAGATGGCATGGATCTTTCAAAAATGAATGAGGAACAGCTTGCCCTTTTCAGAAGAAGAAAAGTAGGGTTCATTTTTCAACAGTATAATTTGATTCCGGATCTAGATGTCTATGATAATATCACGTTCCCGTTGGAACTTGACGGCGCTGTTGTTGATAAAGAATTTATTCGGGAATTAGTGAAAACGCTTCATATTGCAGATAAGCTGGAAATGTTTCCCTCTATGCTCTCTGGCGGAGAGCAGCAGCGGGTTGCCATTGCAAGAGCATTGGCGATAAAACCGGCGATTATTCTTGCCGACGAGCCAACAGGGAATCTCGATACTTCCGCCAGTCATGATGTTATTGGACTTTTAAAAGTAATCGCGGAAAAATACCAGCAAACGCTGATCGTGATCACCCATGATTTGGATATTGCACAGATGGCGGATAGAATAGTCCGGATACAGGATGGGAAAATAATGAGAGGAAAGTGATTCTTATGCTTGCAAACAACAATCGTTCTGTGATAGATAAACTTGCCAAAAATACAGTGCGGACAAATAGGCGGCAGTTTTTGATTTTGTTCCTTACGATCCTGCTGTCATCTTTCATGCTCTTTTCCGTTTTTACGATCGGACTGACATACCTGGATCTGAGCAGATTACAAAATACCCGTCTATACGGTTCAGAATATGATATTGCCATTATGAATGGATTTACGGAGGATCAAAAAGAAAATCTTATCCATCATTCCGATATAAAAAGTGTTGGTGCCTTGGCGTATTGTGGGAATGTAAAAAGTTCTGATTCCGACCGCAGTGTCAATTCCGGCTTTTTATGGGGAGACAAAACGTATTGGGAGAGCCAGAAAGCACCGGCAATCACGGAAATGAAGGGACATTATCCACAGACACGAAATGAATTATTAGCTACGGAAGAAGTTCTTGAAGCCTGTGGAAAAAGTTCCCTGTCTGTTGGCGATTGCCTTTCTCTGACCTATGAAGACAATACAGGTATTCATACAACAGATTTTGTGATCAGTGGTATCTGGAAAGGCTATGGAGGGGATAGGGTAAGCTTTTATGTTTCAGAAGAATTCTATGAACAGACAGGTTATGATCTGGAATCCGACGGGATTCTGCAGGTAAAGCTTAAAAGTAACTACATTACAGGAAAAACGATTGAAGAGCTGAGAGAAAGTCTGGGACTATCTTCGACACAGGTTTTTCAGGCTTCGGAATACATCGAAAAATCACTGACCATATTATTTGCAGTATTGGGACTGTGTCTTATCATCTGCCTCAGCGCGTATTTGCTGATCTACAATATCCTTTATCTGTCGGTTTCCGGGAAGATCCGATATTATGGCCTGTTACAGACATTGGGTATGACAAAAAAGCAATTCGTTCGATTGATCCGTAAACAGATATGGATAATCGGTGCGACAGGGATTTTTGCAGGCATCATCTTAGGAACATCGGTTTCCCTGTTTCTTGTACCTTATGCTATGAAAGTTTTAGGAATTTCTTTGGGAAATATAGACTTTTATTTGTATCCGGAAGTGTTGGCATTCAGTATTTTCGTCACAGTGATTGCAATCATATGCGGCGTCAGAAAACCAATTCGTATTGCTGCTGACGTAACGCCTGTAGAAGCCGTAAAATATCGGGAAACTATTGTAGTTCACTGTGCAAAGGAAAAGAGACAGGGCAATCTATATTGGCGAATGGCAAAGGACCAGTTGAAAAACAATAAAAAGAGAACGGCTATTGTTTTCCTGTCCCTTGCAATGAGCCTGATCGTATTTTTCTGTCTGACTACGTTGATTGAGAGTCAGGGCAGACGGACCGTATATCCAAATTATTGGGATGCGGATTTTATCATACATAACGATACACAGACAACGGAAGAAATTGCCTCATTGCAATCGGCAATCGACGATGTATTTTTATCAGATATACAGGAAGTGTCGGGTATAGCGGAGGTTCATGCCGTGCAAGGGATTCCTGTTACTTTTCCATATGAGAAAAGCGGTTTTTCAGATTTCTGGATCAAAGGCTATACAGAAATGAAGCCCTATTTGACATACTCTGACGTAGTTTCGGAGTATCAGCGGAATCCTGAGAAATATTATGGAATGATAAAAGGAATTGATGAAGCTGAATTTGACTATTTAAACGAAAGTCTTGGTAGCATCATAAATAGGGAGGACTTTATGAACGGCAAAACGGCAATTTTGCAGTATGCCGGGTTTGAAATACCTACAGAGTGGATCGGGAACGATATTTCATTTTCAATAGAGAATCAAAAACAGGAAATTGAAATTGGAGCAGTCAGCTATGGTGATTATTACGGGGCAACGGTAAATGTTGGAGCAAATATAATCGTAAGTGAAAGCTATTTGGAATCATTAACCTTAAAGCCGTATATTTTAAGCCTGAATATTAAATATAATCGATCCTACGATGCCGAGACAGAAAAAGAAATAAAGCATATCGTGAAAGCAAACTCATACGGTAATGATTTACTTTCTATTTCAAAATACGATGATATGAAAATGATTCAGGACTCGCAAAGCGGCATGTTTGAAACAGGTACAGCTATTTCACTTCTTCTGTTGTTAGTGGGTATGCTGAACTACATCAACACGATGGCAAACAGTATGCAGAGCAGAAAATTGACTTTTTCAATTATGGAAAGCGTCGGTATGTCAAGGAGACAAATTAAGAAATTGTTGACTCATGAAGGGATTTTATATACAGGTGGTTCTGCTTTTATTACATTAACTATCGGGATGGGTATTACTTGGGCTATTTTTCAGTCTATGAATTATATGAAGATTCCGTTTACAATACCTTTGCTTCCGTTGCTGTGTGCAATATTGCTTATCATGATAATCTGTGTTTTAACGCCGATCTTCACTTTCAAAAAGACAGTGAAGAACCGATCTATCACTGAACGCTTGCGAGAATATGAATAAATCAAAGACACGATTGAAATATTTGTAAATGCTAGATGCTTATTGGAGGTACAGGATTAGATTGATTGACGGCCGGAGTAGAACGAGGAATGTATAGCCACAGAATAAAATTCTGTGTTCGAAGGGGGTTGGGGATATCCCCAACAAGTAGCATCGGATGGCCGAATGGCTATCCAGATGCATTGCTTGCCGGTATTGTTGCAATCACATTTCTATATATCATTGAGCTAAAAATGGCAAAAGCCAGACATTTTATGCAGAGCTATGCTATTAGAGGGGTACATTGTAGTGAAGGGGAATAAAAAAAATTCTTTATGGGTACGTTGCCCGGACTGCGGAGGAAAGACACGGATAAAGGTCTATGAGGATACGATTCTTATAAATTTTCCTCTGTATTGCCCAAAATGCAAAAAGGAAAAACGCATTGATGTGGTAAATTTAAGGATGATATTAAGCAAATAGAAAGATCATAAGAGAGCCAGAGAGCCTGCTTTTTCTTCCACAAAGGAATTAATGCAGGCTCTTTACTTATGTAGGGATATTATTTGATCCGTACTGCATCGCTAGAACGTAAAGCTGACAAGACTGATTGGATGACCGGGATTAGAGTGGTAGCCTCCTGTTCACTGCATTCTTCGATCAGAAAGCGAAGCTGTTGGATGGACGGACTCGCTTGCTTCATTTCCGGATAGAATATTTCCCGGACATCTAATTTGAGAGTTCGCACAAGAGGATATAGATTTTCGAGTTTGGGATTTCCGCGGTATTGCTCAATATTGATTACCGTGCGAATATCTACACCGCTCTTTTCAGCTACAGCTTCTAGTGTAAGTCCTTGTTCAGAACGCGCCTTTTTGAATGCATCGCCTATTGATTGAACATATTCTTTCATTCCGTTTCACCTCAATTATATTTTACAATACACATCCCCTTGTTTTTATTCACTGCAATACAGAGAGATAGTGTAACACAATACACTATTTTCATAGATGAAAGGAAATGTCAGGAACAAACTTAAGGGTAAAAAATGAAGTATCTAAACTGTATTTCATTGTTTGGTACAGGACAGGTATGCCTTTGAGTATGTATTCCGATACACAATAACCTCAAAAAGGGCCGAATGGTGCCGATGCCGGTCGCCGCCTCCGTTTCAATTCACTCGAAATTTGATGAATTGAAATGGAGGAAAATATGAATTTTAATTACGCGCGTGAAAAGCGCAAATTTGATAAAGAATGGGAACGGCTGCAGGAGGAGTATGCTGCAGCTGGGATGGACGATGATGCGATTGCCCTGATGAAGGAATTTGACTGGCAGTGGTTCTGTAGCAGACGGACCTATGCAAGACACAACCAGCCGCTGCCGGACGATGGGAATATCCCAGGGGACAGGGCGATTCTGTTTCGCAAATTTCCGAAGCTGTCAGTGGAGCTGGAGCAGCGAAGGGCATCGGACCCGTATGCATGGATGCAGGAGATCGAGGATGCGGAACTGTATCAGAGGCTGGGCATTCTTAAAGGAAAAGATATTGAGCTGCTCACCCTGATCGTAGGAGAAGGATACAGACAGGCGGATGTTGCCCGTATGTGGGGATGCTCTCGAAGCTCTGTCACAAAACGCTGGAATAAAATTAAAAAAATTCTTACAGAAGGGTAACAAAAGCCGGTTTTCAATGCCTACATAGTGAAGGAAATTTTAGACTTTCAGGCACATTGAAAACTGAATACACGGTATTGCAGGTACATAATCCGTGTGATAGCGGCGTAAGATCCGGCGCGAAGATGGCAGCCTGAGAGGGGGGATGAAAAATGCAGGTTTGCAGGAGCGACAGACGGAAGTCTTAGACCCGGAGTGGCAATCCGGGCGCGATGACAACACGGAGGGACAATGATACTTTCTCACGACCTCCCACAGACTAGAGGGGGAACCCTGCGGCGCACGGGGAAACCGACGCTGCGGAGTTATGACAGCCCTGCCAGGGGCGGCCTGCAGTATCCCTACCGGCAGGGGGGCGTGGCAAAAGTGACGGAGTGATAAAACAAGTTAAGACAGCTGTACTGGGAGGATTTGTTGCAACGACATCTTTTCCGGTACGGCTGTTTTACATAGAAAAAATTTACATTAAGGAAGAAAGGGAAATTCTATGCACAGATTCTCTCGTGGAGATATGTATTTCGCAAATCTGAACCCGGTGGTCGGATCGGAGCAGGGAGGCTGCCGGCCGGTCCTGATCCTGCAGAATAATGTTGGGAATATGTTCAGTCCTACTGTGATTGTTGCATCTGTGAGCAGCAGATCTGGGAAGAAACGCAGGCTGCCCACCCATTGCTACGTCCGGACAAGGGAGGGACAAGGATTAAAACGACCATCTGTGATTCAGCTGGAGCAGTTGAGGACGCTTGATAAATGCCGCCTGAAGCGGTTTATCGGTACTTTGGACGAAGATTGTATGAAAAGGATTGACCGGGCACTGGCTGTCAGTGTGGGCCTGTCAGATCAAATGATTTAAACATTTATAATAGGAAAAAAGTTTGAGATATGCAAGGATGCAGATACGAAGATCGGCATCATCGACGGAAAGCGGCTGTTGAACTAATATGGGGGAGTACAGCCGCTCTTTTATGGGGAGGTGAATATGATGGAAACTCTGAAAAATGAGAAAAAGGTATACAGTGTAGAGGATATTCAGACGCTGCTGGGAATTGGCAGAAGCAAAGCATACGCTTGGCTGGATGAGGTATACGAAAAGCAGGAGCCGTTTCGAGTAATCAAGATAGGAAGGCTTTTCAGAGTGCCCAGACAATCTTTTGACAGCTGGCTGAATAGAATCAGTTGAGGAAGGTGAGGCAGTTGAAGAAGGATAGTCCACAAAAAAGCAAATCCTTTTTTGAAAATAATTCGTGGTATCATCGGATTAAGGTGCTGCAGAACGATGGGACGGTAAAGTATAGCAAAAAAGGCGGGTTTGCAACCAGCAGGGAAGCGGACAGGAGCTATGATAAGTATGAGGCGGAATTTAAGAAAGCGTATCGAGCTTATCAGATTGCCAACAAAGTGGATACGGAGATTATGTTCAGGGACTATCTGATCTACTGGTTTGAGGATGTGTTCTCACAGAGGATCGAAGCTACAACCCGTATGGTTGGCGCGTATGTAGTCTACGATCTGCTTTTGCCGCAAATGGAATACGACATCAAAGTTAAATATGTGAACGTGGAATATCTGGACTCACTTCTGGCCAGCGTGGCGCGTACAAGTGCATCTGCAGGCAATAAGGGGAGAGAAATACTAAACCTGGCACTGAAAGAAGCTGTGATTGCCGGATATATCAAGACAAATCCGGTAACAGAGACAAAGCCCTATAAAAGGGCGAAACCAAAGGTTATTGTGCTGGGAAAAGAAAAAATGAAGATATTGTTGAAAGCAGCAGCACAGAGCAGCTGGTATCTTGAGATTTTGCTTGGGCTGTTCTGCGGCCTCCGTAAAGGGGAGATCATGGGGTTGAAATTTGGCGACTTTGATTTTGAAAAGAGTACCGTCTATATCAGCCGCCAGATCGCATCGAACCCGATCATCAAAAAGGGCAGCGGAAGCAGGATTGATCAGTATGGCCTTATTGAGCGGCAGCCGAAAACGCCAAACAGCTATAGAACCCTCCGGGTCCCGGAGATTGTGATGCGGGAAGTAAGAAAGCGGCGGCAGCTGGTGAAAAATAATAAGCTGAAATATGGGGAGGGTTATTGGGACCGGGATTATGTCTGCTGCCAGGAGAATGGCAGGCTCCATAGCATTACAGCGTTGAACACTGCATTGACAAAGCTGTGCAGCAGAAATGGGCTGCCCCATGTGACGGTTCACGGACTTCGACATATGTATGCAACAATCCTGATAGAGATGGAGGTGCCGATTGTCAAGATATCGGCCCTGTTGGGGCATGGATCGGTCCATACTACATTTGAATATTACTGTGATGTGATGGATGAAAATGAGAACATACTGGCATTTATGAACAATGCATTCGTGCCGGTGGCGTGACAGGAGGTATGGGATGAAGTTTGATTTGAGCCTTCAGCGTTATGTGGAGTGGGAAGTATCAAACGTTCTGCCGATCAAGGGGAAGTATGGATACCGGGTATTCCTGAAATATATGGATGGCACGGTACGGACGCAGCAGAAGGCAGGATTTGAGACGGAAAAAGAGGCAAATGCGGCCAGAGATAAAACAGTAGGGGAGCTTTATTCAGGAACCTATGTGGTTTATGCAAATGTCCGGGTAAAAGAGTTTATGGAGTTTTGGGTGGAGGAAGATATCAGAAACCGTGTCGGAAGCAATGAGACGTATAAAACGTATGCAGGCATAGTGTATCTTCATATTATCCCAACACTTGGAAATCGGAAAATGGTTAACGTTACCCGCGGTGACGTGCAGAAGCTGTATAATGCGAAAACGGAGTATTCTGTATCAGTGGCGAGGCTGGTAAAAACCGTGATGAATGTCTCCATGCGTTATGCAGTGGATAAAAAAATCATTTCCATTAATCCGGCGGAGGGGATCAACCTGCCCAAGAAGGTGGAGAAAAAGCCGTACCATACCCGGAACATAGACACGCAGAAAACGCTGTCGTTGGAGCAGATACAGATTCTTTTGGAAGCCAGCCGGGATACGCCGATCCATATGCAGGTGCTGTTTAATGTGCTGATGGGGCTTCGCAGACGTGAGATCAATGGTGTGAAATATTCGGATATTGATTATATCAATCGGACACTGAAAGTCCAAAGACAGCTGGGAACACGGATCAACACGAAAAAGGAGGACTTTCCTCCGGAGATGTACGGGCGGCAGGAAGTACGACTGAAAACGCCATCAAGCTACCGGACGTTGCCGATCCCGGACTATGTGTTTGAGGCCATACTGGAACAGCGGAAAATATATGAGAAGAACCGTAGCCGCAGGAACAGTCAGTTCATGGATTCAGGTTATATTTGTTGCTCAAATTATGGAAAACCGAGAAGCAAAGACTTTCATTGGAAATATTATAAAAGATTGCTGTCAGAAAATGGACTTCCGGATATCAGGTGGCATGACTTGAGAAGTACATTTTGCACGCTTTTACTGAAAAACAATTTTAATCCCAAAGCAGTATCCAAACTTATGGGACATGCAAAAGAGCTGATTACTATGGATGTGTACGGAGACAATAAAGGTATCATAGCGGACTGTGTGAATGAACTGCAGCCATTTATTGATGAAGTGATGCCGGAGCAGGAAGCGGAGGATAAAGCAAGCGCAGAGATCATAGATATAGTCATTCCGGTTGAGGAATATCTTCAATAAAGGGCATTGTAGCAGACATAGAAAGCAATAAAAAAGTATAGATAAATGAAAAGAACAAATGTTCTAAAAATATCTATACTTTTTATTTTGTTTATGCTATACTTTCTAGTGACCTTTCGTGATACCGTTTCCGCCCGATATTATCTGGTGTTGCGGCGTTTGAAAAAATGGGTTTTAGTGACTTTCATTCGTAAAATTGAAAAAGTTCGCCTATTAGGCAGGACGAATTTTTTGGCTTTTACGAATTTCTGCCTAATAGACGAACTTTTTTACTATGAGCTTCGGAGGTGACTTTTGTGCAAACCGCACAAAACAGGTTCATTTTACACAGCGAATACCAGCCCACCGGCGACCAGCCGCAGGCCATCGAAAAGCTGGTCAAGGGCTTCAAAGAGGGCAACCAGTGCCAGACTTTGCTGGGCGTCACGGGCTCCGGAAAGACGTTCACGATGGCAAACGTGATTCAGGCATTGAATAAGCCGACTTTGGTACTTGCGCACAACAAGACGCTCGCGGCGCAGCTGTACGGGGAGTTCAAGGAGTTCTTCCCGGAGAACGCGGTGGAGTATTTTGTGAGCTACTACGACTATTACCAGCCGGAAGCGTATGTGCCGTCTTCGGATACGTATATCGCGAAGGATTCCTCGATCAACGATGAGATCGACAAGCTGCGGCTTTCGGCGACGGCGTCGCTCGTGGAGCGCAGGGATGTTATTATCGTGTCGAGCGTGTCCTGCATCTACGGCATCGGCAGCCCGGCGGATTACAAGGATCTGGTGCTGTACCTGCGGCAGGGGCAGGAGCGCGACCGGGACGAGGTACTGCGGAAGCTGATCGACATCCAGTACGACCGGAATGAGATGGATTTTCATCGCGGCACGTTCCGGGTGCACGGGGATGTACTGGAGATCTTCCCGGCAAACGCGGACGATTATGCGTACCGGGTGGAATTCTTCGGGGACGAGATCGACCGCATCACGGAGATCGACGTGCTGACCGGGGAGATCCGCAGGGGACTGGAGTTTATCGCGGTGTTCCCGGCGTCGCATTACGTGGTGCCGATGGAGAAGATCCTGGCGGCGGCGAAGGCGATCGAAGAGGAACTGGCGGAGCGTGTCGCGTATTTCAAGAGTGAGGATAAGCTGCTGGAAGCGCAGCGGATCGCGGAGCGGACGAACTTTGACGTCGAGATGCTGCGCGAGACCGGTTTCTGCTCCGGCATCGAGAACTATTCGCGGCATCTGGCCGGGCTTCCCGCAGGCGCCACGCCGCACACGCTGATGGATTATTTCGGGGATGATTTTCTGATGATCGTCGACGAGTCGCACAAGACGATCCCGCAGGTGCGCGGTATGTTCGCGGGCGACCAGTCGCGCAAGACGACGCTGGTGGACTACGGCTTCCGCTTGCCGTCCGCGAAGGACAACCGCCCGTTGAATTTTGAAGAATTTGAGAGTAAGATCGACCAGGTGATGTTTGTGTCGGCGACGCCGGGAGAGTACGAGGAGGAGCATGAGCTTCTGCGGGCGGAGCAGATCATCCGGCCGACAGGGCTGTTGGATCCGTACGTCGAAGTGCGTCCGGTTGAGGGGCAGATCGACGATCTGATCGGTGAGATCAACAAGGAGACCGCCGATGGGAATAAGGTTCTTGTGACGACGCTGACGAAGCAGATGGCGGAGGATCTGACGGATTATATGAAGGAGGTTGGCATCCGCGTGCGCTACCTGCACTCAGACATCGACGCGCTCGAGCGTACGGAGATCATCCGCGACATGCGTCTGGACGTGTTCGACGTGCTGGTCGGCATCAACCTTCTGCGCGAGGGTTTGGACATTCCGGAGATTTCGCTGGTGGCAATCCTCGACGCGGACAAGGAAGGTTTTCTTCGTTCGTCCGTCTCACTGATTCAGACGATCGGGCGCGCGGCCAGAAACGCGCAGGGTCATGTCATTATGTACGCGGATGTGGTCACGGAGTCAATGCAGATTGCCCTGGACGAGACGCAGCGCCGCAGGGAGATGCAGGAAAAATATAACGAGGAGCACGGCATTACGCCGCAGACGATTAAAAAGGCGGTGCGCGATCTGATCAGCATCTCGAAGTCGATCGCGAAGGAAGAGCTGCAGATGGAGAAGGATCCGGAGTCGATGAGCCGCGAAGAGCTGGAGAAGCTGATCGGCGACGTACAGAAGCAGATGAAGAAGGCAGCGGCCGAGCTGAATTTCGAGGCGGCGGCCGAGCTGCGTGACCGGATGATCGAGCTGAAAAAGCATTTGAACAGTATCGAGTAGGTCGAAGCACCTGCATGCATTTTTGCGCTGTGACAGGTAAGGAACGAAAAGCATCTGCCGTACAGGACAGCAGTGTGAAACTGTATGAGGACTGCTTGAAAACTGCATAAAGGTTGTAGTGTACGAAAACTGAGTGAGGGGAACATAGAACATGGATAATAGGGTCGCCTTTCTTATTTGGACGTTGGCAGGATGTCTGGAAATTGGAGACGGGATACGCTGCTTTTTCAGCAAGGAACCAATCGGATACTTTGCGAACAGGAGGCGGCAGATCTTTCACACGTTTGAAGTGACGGATGTCCGAAGCTACAACCGTGCGACGGGGAAGCTGTGGTGCGTGTTTGGGATTCTCTTTATTCTGTTGGGGATTCCCTGGCTGGCCGGGAAGGGTTCTGCGCGTATTCTCATTCCTGTATGCGGCGTCCTTCCCTTGGAGATTCTGGCGTTTGTCATATACGAGCTGGGGATCAGCAGAAAGTACCGGAAACAGCAGCAGGAAGATACCGGAAAGAGCAACGACGGAGGCTGTAGAACAGATGAAAATAGCTAAAAAGCAAGTGACCAAAAAGGAAGATACAAAAAGTAAAACAATAAAAATAAAACAATAAAGACAAAACAATAGAACAGAACAATAAAACAAAATGATAAACTAAAATAATAAAACGGAAGAAAGAATGGGAAGTAAAATGGACACTTATGTTGACAAGAAGCAATATATCCGCATCCGCGGAGCGAACGAGCACAATCTCAAGAACATCAGTCTGGACATTCCGCGGAACAAATTCGTAGTGCTGACGGGGCTTTCCGGCTCCGGCAAGTCGTCGCTCGCGTTTGACACGATCTACGCGGAGGGGCAGCGCCGGTACATGGAGTCGCTGTCCTCCTACGCGCGGCAGTTCCTGGGGCAGATGGAGAAGCCGGATGTAGAGAGCATCGAGGGGCTTCCACCCGCGATCTCGATCGACCAGAAATCCACGAACCGCAATCCGCGCTCAACGGTCGGCACGGTGACGGAGATCTACGACTATTTCCGCCTGCTTTACGCGCGCATCGGTGTCCCCCACTGCCCGAAGTGCGGCAGGGAGATCCATAAGCAGAGCGTTGATCAGATCGTCGACCAGATCATGGCGCTGCCGGAGCGCACGAGGATCCAGGTGCTTGCGCCGGTGGTGCGCGGGCGCAAGGGCGAGCATGTGAAGCTGCTTGAGCAGGCGAGGCGCAGCGGCTACGTGCGCGTGCGGATCGACGGCAACATGTATGAGCTCTCCGAGGAGATCAAGCTGGAGAAAAACATCAAGCACAATATCGAGATCGTCGTGGACCGACTCGTTGTCAAGGAAGGAATTGAGAAACGGCTGACCGATTCGCTGGAGACGGTGATGCAGCTCGCGGACGGACTGGCGCTCATCGACGTGCAGGATGGGGAGACCTTAAGCTTCAGCCAGAGTTTTTCCTGTCCGGACTGCGGCGTCAGCATCGACGAGATCGAGCCGAGGAGCTTTTCGTTTAACAATCCGTTCGGGGCCTGCCCGGATTGTTTCGGCCTGGGCTACAAGATGGAATTTGACATTGATCTGATGATTCCGGACAGATCCTTAAGCATTCTCGACGGGGCGATCGTCGTGACGGGCTGGCAGTCCTGCACCGACAAGGGGAGCTTCACGAGAGCCGTGCTGGACGCGCTCGCGAAAGAGTATGAGTTCGACCTTGGGACGCCGTTCGAGCAGCTCCCGCAGGACATTCAGGATATGCTGGTACACGGGACGAACGGCCGCGAGGTCAAGGTGCACTACCGGGGGCAGCGCGGCGTCGGTGTCTACGACGTGGCGTTCGAGGGACTGATCAGAAACGTTGAGCGCAGATACCGTGAGACCGCGTCCGAGACCATGAAGCAGGAGTACGAGAGTTTCATGCAGATCACGCCGTGCAAGACCTGTAAGGGTCAGAGGCTGAAAGCCTCCGCGCTCGCGGTGACAGTGAACGACAAGAACATTCACGAGATCACCTCGATGTCGGTCGGCGACCTGCAGGTCTTTCTGGAACACATGGAGCTGACGAAGCAGCAGGAGCTGATCGGGCATCAGATCCTGAAGGAGATCCGCGCCCGCATCCGCTTCCTTGTGGACGTCGGGCTGGAATATTTAAGCCTGGCGCGGGCGACCGGGACGCTCTCGGGCGGTGAGGCGCAGCGCATCCGGCTCGCAACGCAGATCGGCTCCGGCCTGGTCGGGGTCGCCTACATTCTCGACGAGCCGAGCATCGGCCTGCACCAGCGGGACAACGACAAGCTGCTCGCCACTTTGAATAATCTGAGAGATTTGGGAAATACTCTCATCGTAGTAGAGCATGATGAGGACACCATGTACGCGGCGGACTACATCGTGGACATCGGTCCTGGCGCAGGGGAGCACGGCGGCGAGGTGATCGCGACGGGCACGGCACAGGACATCATCGACTGCGAGGAGTCGATCACGGGGGCATACCTCGGAAGACGGCTCTCGATTCCGGTTCCGAAGACGCGCAGAAAGCCGAGCGGCTGGCTGGAGGTGCGCGGGGCGCAGGAGAACAATCTCAAGAAGATCAACGTGCGCTTCCCTCTGGGCGTCATGACCTGCGTGACCGGAGTCTCCGGCTCCGGCAAGAGTTCTCTCGTGAACGAGATCATCTACAAGCGGTTGGCGCGCGATCTGAACCGCGCGCGGACGATTCCGGGTAAACACACGGATCTGATCGGCAAGGAGCAGCTTGACAAGGTCATCAACATCGACCAGTCGCCGATCGGGCGGACGCCGCGGTCGAACCCGGCCACCTACACCGGGGTGTTTGATCAGATTCGCGATCTCTTCGCGGCCACGGCGGACGCGAAGGCGCACGGCTACAAGAAAGGACGTTTCAGTTTCAACGTCAAGGGCGGGCGCTGCGAGGCCTGTTCCGGCGACGGCATCCTGAAGATTGAGATGCATTTTTTGCCGGACGTGTACGTGCCCTGTGAGGTCTGCCACGGCAAGCGCTACAACCGCGAGACGCTCGAGGTGAAGTACAAGGGAAAGAGCATCTACGACGTGCTCGACATGACGGTCGAGGAGGCGCTGAAATTTTTCGAGCACATTCCGTCGATTTACCGGAAGATCGAGACATTGAACGACGTTGGTCTTTCCTACATCAAGCTCGGGCAGCCATCCACGACGCTCTCGGGAGGAGAGGCGCAGCGGATCAAGCTTGCGACCGAGCTGAGCCGGCGCAGCACCGGGCGGACGATCTACATTCTCGACGAGCCGACGACCGGTCTGCATTTCGCGGACGTACACAAGCTGGTAGACATTCTGCGGAGACTGGCCGAGGGCGGCAATACCGTGATCGTGATCGAGCATAACCTCGACGTGATCAAGACGGCTGACTATATCATCGACATGGGACCGGAGGGCGGAGATCGCGGCGGCACCGTGATCGCGGAAGGGACGCCGGAGGAAGTGGCGAAAAACCCGAAGTCCTACACGGGACAGTATGTCAGGAAATATTTATGATGAAAAAACTGTGAGAGCGTATAGCGCGAAACAATCTATGGGCTTTTATGAATTAACGGAAAAGGCCTGACCGAAGTCAGACCTTTCCAGGAAAGAGAAAAATTTGGGTTGAAAATGTTTGAGGGAGTACTTGGCAGCGTGTGGGGGCTGCCAAGTGTGAGTTATGAAATGTATCAACTCCTCGTTGATACGTGTATAGTTTAAAAAATAATTGTGTTCAAAGTATGTCCACTTTATAAAAAAACAGGGAAATAAATTAAGAAATTAAATTAAGAAATTCTTTCAAAGAAAAAGAATTTCCAATTTTATGATTTTGTATTATACTGAGACTAAATCATGGAAAGGGGCAGGAGACGATGCCAGCTACAGATGTCGGAATCGATCTGGGTACAGCCAGTATTCTAGTATATGTCAGAGGAAAAGGGGTCGTGCTGAAAGAGCCGTCGGTGGTCGCGTACGACAGGGACACGAACAAGATCAAGGCGATTGGCGAGGAAGCCAGGCTGATGCTCGGCAGGACGCCCGGGAATATCGTGGCAGTCCGGCCGATGCGCAAGGGCGTGATCTCGGACTACACGGTGACGGAGCAGATGCTCAAGCACTTCATCCAGAAGGCGATCGGGCGAATGTCGTTTCGCAAGCCTCGGGTCAGCATCTGTGTGCCGAGCAGCGTCACCGAGGTGGAGAAAAAAGCCGTGGAGGACGCGACTTACCAGGCGGGCGCCAGAGAAGTGCACATCATCGAGGAGCCGATCGCGGCGGCGATCGGGGCGGGCATCGACATCTCCCGGCCCTGCGGGAACATGATCGTGGACATCGGCGGCGGCACCTGCGATGTGGCGGTGATCTCGCTGGACGGCATCGTAGTCAGCGCATCTCTCAAGGTGGCAGGCGATGATTTCGACGACGCGATCGTCAAATACGTCCGCAAGAAATACGGTCTGATGATCGGAGAACAGACGGCGGAGGAGATCAAGATCACGATCGGCACGGCGTTTGAGAAGCCGGATCCGAAGGTGATGGAGGTCAAGGGCCGTGATATCGTGACGGGACTTCCCAAGACGATCCGCGTTACCTCTGAAGACACGCGGGACGCGCTCAAGGAAGTGACGGGGCAGATCGTGGATGCGGTGCACAGCGTGCTGGAGCGCACGCCGCCGGAGCTGGCGGCGGACGTAGTCGACCGTGGTATCGTCCTGACGGGCGGCGGGGCACTGCTCTCCGGACTCGAGGAGCTGATCGAGGCGCGCACCGGGATCAACACAATGACAGCCGAGGATCCGATGACGGTCGTGGCGGTCGGAACGGGGCGTTTCGTAGAGCTGACAGCATCGGACGGGAAGGTCGTGGAGTGACCTTCCTGTTTCGTTCGCAGCGGACGGAACCGCACGGTACCCTTCCTGGGAACTTTCCCGGCAAAACTGTAGATACACGTTGGAAAACGGAAGGTTTTCTTTTTTCAGTTTGTGCCGGAAAAGTCCCGGAAATCCCTGCGGTTCCTGTTTACGTTTGTGATACATTAAGCACGAAATGAAAGCACCATCAATTTATTCGGAGGAATATGGAGAAACTCGAAGGATACATAGATCACATCATTTTTCGAAACAGCGACAACGGATATACGGTCCTGAGTTTGAATTCCGGCGAGGATGAGATCACTTGCGTCGGGATGCTCGCCTACGTCGGGGAAGGGGAAAAGGTCGAGCTGAGCGGACAGTACATATCGCATCCGTCGTACGGAGAGCAGTTTAAGATCGAATCTTATGCGGTGAAAGCGCCGGAGGACGAGGAGTCGGTGGAGCGTTACCTCGGTTCCGGGGCGATCAAGGGCGTGGGAGCGGCGCTGGCAGCGCGGATCGTCCGCCATTTTCGCGCGGACACGTTCCGGATCATCGAGGAAGAACCGGAGCGTCTGGCCGAGATCAAGGGAATCAGTGAGAAAAAGGCGCGGGAGATCGCGCAGCAGGTGTATGAAAAACGGGATATGCGGGAGGCGATGATCTTCCTGCAGCAGTACGGAATCACGACGTCGCTCGCAGTTCGTATCTACCAGCAGTACGGGCAGAGGTTGTATCAGGTGATGCAGGAGAATCCGTACCAGCTCGCGGAGGACATAAATGGAGTCGGTTTCCGGATCGCGGACGAGATCGCGATGCGCGCCGGGGTGCGCGCGGATTCGGAATATCGAGTGAAATGCGCGCTTCTCTACGTGCTTCAGCAGGCCGGCGGAGAGGGGCATCTGTTCCTGCCGGGAGGACAGCTGACGCAGAGGGCCGGAGAGCTTCTCGGCGTGCCGCTGGAGGAGATTGATCAGTATCTGACCGATCTGTCGATCGAGCGTAAGGTCGTGATCAAGCGGGAAGAGGATGAGCGCGTGTACAGCGCGGCGGCCTATTTCACGGAATTGAACACGGCGCGCATGCTCTGCGACCTCAATATTACCGGCGAGATCGACGAGGCAGTCATTCAGAGGAAGATCTCTGAGATCGAGAAAAAGACGGGCACCTATCTGGACGAGATGCAGAAGCGCGCCGTGATCGAGGCTGTGCGCTGCGGGCTTCTCGTGATCACGGGCGGTCCCGGGACCGGGAAGACGACGACGATCAACACGCTGATCTCCTATTTTGAGTCGGAGGGACTGCAGATCCTGCTGGCCGCGCCGACCGGCCGCGCCGCCAAGCGCATGACGGAGGCGACCGGCTGCGAGGCGAAGACGATCCACCGCCTGCTGGAGATCTCCGGCGCGCAGGACGGAGCGGCGGACAGCTTTTCGCGGAACGCGCAGAACCCGCTGGACGCGGACGTCGTCATTATCGACGAGACCTCGATGGTGGACATCTACCTGATGCATGCGCTGCTGGACGCGATCACGGTCGGGACAAGGCTGATCATGGTCGGAGACCGGAACCAGCTTCCGTCGGTCGGACCGGGAAGCGTGCTGAAGGACATGATCGATTCCGGAAAGATTCCGGTCGTATGCCTGACGAAGATCTTCCGACAGGCGGCGGAGAGTGACATCGTCGTGAACGCGCACAGGATCAACCGGGGAGAATCGGTGGCGCTCGACAACAAGAGCAGGGATTTCTTCTTCCTGAAGCGCTACGACGCTGATGTGATCGTCCGCATCCTGATTCAGCTGATCCGAGAGAAGATGCCGCGCTATGTGGATGCTCAGCCCTTTGACATCCAGGTGCTGACGCCGATGCGCAAGGGACTGCTCGGCGTGGAGCGACTGAACCGCATTCTGCAGGAGTATCTGAATCCTCCGGAGCGCAGCAAGCGCGAACACGAGCAGAATGGACAGCTCTTCCGCGAAGGCGACAAAGTCATGCAGATTAAGAATAACTATCAGATCGAATGGGAGATTCGGGGACGCTACGGGATTCCCGTGGAGAAAGGCGTCGGGATCTTCAACGGCGACATGGGGATCGTCCGTGAGATCAACCTGCACACGGAGCGGGTGACCGTGGAGTTTGACGAGCAGCGCATGGTGGAGTATCCGTATTCCGGGCTGGAGGAGCTTGAGCTCGCCTATGCGGTGACGATCCATAAGTCGCAGGGGAGCGAGTATCCGGCGGTCGTGATCCCGCTTCTGAGCGGTCCGCGCATGCTGATGAACCGCAATCTTCTGTACACGGCTGTGACGCGCGCGCGACGATGCGTCACGATCGTAGGCGATCCGGATACTTTTGCGCAGATGATCGGCAATACGATGGAACAGAGGCGTTATACCTCGCTGGCAGAGCGGATCTGCGAGATAACAGAAGAAGATACATAGGATGACACGCTGCGGCGGGGGGCCGCACAGATATGCCGGGATTCCAGGGGAGAGTGCACAGGGAACCCGATTGAAAAGAGAGTCAACGAAAAGAAAACCAAAGAAAAAGGGATCAGAGAAAAGAGAACTTGTAAGGAAGATCACAGGAACACTGTTGGATCTGCTGTATCCGCCGCGCTGTCCGCTCTGCGACAAGATTCTGGACTGGAAGGATCGTACGACGACGCAGAAGATCCGGATTCCGGGCATGCCACGTGGCTGCTGTACGGACTGCAGGACTTCTCTGCCCAGAGTCAAAGAGCCGGCGTGCATGAAATGCGGCAAGCCGTTGGAGAACGAGGGACAGGAATACTGCGGGGAATGCATGACGCAGAGACATTTTTTTGACCGAGGGGTCGCGGCTTTCCGCTATACGAACGCGCTGCGGCATTCGGTCTATCGGATGAAAACGGAGAACCGCCGGGATTACATTCCCTTTTATGCGGCGGAGATGGCGCGGGCGCTGGAGAGGAAACTGCCGCAGTGGAGACCGGAGGTCATTCTTCCGGCGCCGATGCACTCGCGAAAACGGCGACAGCGCGGGTACAATCAGTCGGAACTTCTGGCGCGGGAGATCGGCAGACTGACCGGGATTCCGGTGGAGACGGGACTGTTGCGCGTCACGCGGATCATTCGCTCTCAGAAGGAACTGGGACGCCGGGAGCGACTGCAGAACCTGCGGGGAAGCGTTGCCGCGCGCGAGCCGTTTCCGCGTTATTCGAGCGTCCTTTTAGTAGACGACGTGTACACGACAGGGAGTACATTGGACGAGATCAGCCGCGTCCTGCGGACGCAGGGGGTGCGGTCGGTCTATTTCGTCGTTTTATGTACCGGAAAAGGAAAAAAAGACGGTATGCACAGAGAAAAAAGTGTGGTATACTCAGTTTGATACGATTGAAAGGGGGAGCCGGAATGAATTCGATACGGATATGGTTTCGCAATTATCTGACATGGTTTACCGATCCGATCTCGACGATCACGTTCACGAATGTGCTGGAGATTCTCATTCTGGCTTTTCTGGTGTACAGCTTGCTGCTTTGGATCAAGAACACCAAGGCGTGGACGCTGCTGAAGGGCATCATGGTCCTGGTCGTCTGCGTGTCCATCGTTTATCTGTTCCAGATGGATACCCTGATCTACATCGTGAGCAGGGTGATCGACATCGCGATCATCGCCGCGCTGGTCATTTTCCAGCCGGAGCTGCGACGCGCGCTGGAGCGGATCGGCGAGAAGCAGATCTTCACGTCGCTGTTCCCCGTGCTGGATACGAAGGAGATGTCGGAGCGTTTCAGCGACCGTACGATCAACGAGATCGTCAAGGCGACGTTTGAGATGAGCAAGGTGAAAACGGGGGCGCTGATCGTCATTGAGCAGAACAACCGTCTGGACGAATACGAGCGCACGGGGATCATGCTGGACTCTGTGGTGACAAGCCAGCTTCTGATCAATATTTTCGAACACAATACGCCGCTGCATGACGGAGCGGTCATCGTCAAGGAAAATCGCATCACAGCGGCGACCTGCTATCTGCCGCTCTCAGACAACATGATGCTCAGCAAGGAGCTGGGGACGCGGCACAGGGCGGGCGTCGGCATCAGCGAGGTGACGGACTCTCTGACCGTGATCGTCTCGGAGGAGACGGGCTGGATCTCCATCGCCTATAAGGGCCGGCTCACGCGGAACATCTCCCAGGAGAAGCTGCGGGATCAGCTGGTGATCCTCCAGAATAAGACGGTGGCGCCCAGGAAATTCAAATTCTGGAAAGGCTGGAACAAAAATGAAACATAAATGGACGCGCAACTTAAGCCTTAAGCTGTTGTCGCTCGTTGTAGCTTTTCTGATCTGGATGCTGATCGACAACATAGACAATCCACTGCGCTCACGGCTGTTTCGGGATGTGCCGATCCAGGTAATCAACGGAGAGAGCGTGGCAGAGATCGACAAGGTGTACGACATCGTCTCGGATGAGACAGTCGTGCTGAAGGTGACCGAGCGCAAAAATGTCCTGGACCGGCTTTCGCAGAACGACTTCACGGTTACAGCGGACATGGAGAACTTAAATGAGATGAACACGGTTCCGCTCTCCGTGACCTGCAGCAACGCGGCGGTGAGCTGGGACGAGATCGAGGCTGTGCCTTCCTCGATGAAGGTGCAGCTTGAGCAAAGAAAACAGAGCGAGTTTGTGGTCAACGTCTCTCTGACGGGGCAGCCGGAAAAGGGCTATGAGGTGGGCAGAACCGAGATCGTGCAGGGCAAGACCGTGCAGATCGCCGGACCGGAGAGCATGCTGAACCGGATCGGCCAGGTGGTGGCCTCCGTCAACGTGACCCACATCAGCAATGACCAGCGTCTCAGCGCGACGCTCAACGTATATGACAAGAACGGGGACGCGATGCAGATGAGCCGCCTTCAGGTGAAGGATTCGAGCGGCGCGCTTCTCGCGGAAAACTCCGTTATGGTGGACGTCACACTCTGGGAAGTCCGCAACGACATCGACCTGGTGGCGGAGACGACAGGAAAACCGCTTGAGGGTTATCGGCTTACCGGCGTCTCGGTGATGCCGGAGACCGTGAGTCTGGTCGGAACGAAGGAAGCGCTGGACGCCCTGGGCGGAAAGCTTACCCTGAAGGATAAGATCTCAGTCGACAATGTCTCCGAGAGCTTTATTCAGGATATCGATATCACAGAGACTCTTGCGGACAGCGACGAGCTGAGGCTTGTAACCGAGGCGGATCCGACCGTTGCCGTGTCGGTGCAGATCGAGCAGTCCGGGGACCACACGCTGAGCATCCCGCTGTCGAACCTGGAGGTCCTGAACCGTCCGGAGGATATGACGCTCACCTTTTCACCGGCGGACGAGCTCCTGGTGCAGGTTCATTCCGAGGATCAGAAGAGTGTGATCACGGTCAGCGACGTCAAGGCGAGCATAGATCTTGCCGTGTGTACGGAACCGGATATTTACGAGATTCCGGTGCAGATCGTGCTTCCGGAAGGATACGAGCTGACGAGCGATGTGAACCTTGTGGTGACGGCGGAGGAGCAGGAGAAACTGCCGGATGAAGACGGACAGGATATGGAGGAATAGCATTGATTGAGAAAAAACTGACAGTAAAGAATCCGCTCGGGCTCCATCTGAGACCTGCGGGCGAGTTGTGCAAGCTGGCGACGGAGTACAAAGCCGATATCAAGATCTGCTTTCGGAACAAAGAATTCAGCGCAAAGAGCATTCTGGGTATCTTAAGCGCCTGTGTACAGCAGCAGGATGAGATCACACTGGTCTGCAGCGGCGCAGATGAGGCGGAGGCCTGCGAGGCGATCACGGCGTTTATCGAGAGTCAGAACAGCACAGAAATCGGATAGAATGTAAGAAAATATGAAAAGAAAAAGGGCTGGCCGGATCTGTTCCGGTTCAGCCCTTTATTAACGCTTCGCGCAACAATGCGCACGGACGCAAAATAAGTTTCTAATATCTCACGCATTCGGATCGGTCGGGTCGTAGTTCTGCGACAGCGGGATCTTCGGCGCCTGCTCAATCTTCACCTTTTTCGGTTTCTTGACAGAGTCGCTGATGATGACCTTGGTGCCGATCGGGCAGTGGTCGTACAGATATTTTGCGCTCTTCACGGTGAGCCGGATGCATCCGCCCGAAGCAGGTTTGCCGAGCTTATTGTACTGATCGGACTCCAGCGAGTGGTTGTCGTTCGGCCGCAGGTTCGGAACCGAGTGGAACAGGATATCAGGCAGAATGTGCGAACAATACTGTCCGTACGAAGGTCCGTTCAGCTCATGCCAGCGAAGTTTATCCTGAATGTAGAAGGTGCCGGTCGGCGTGCTGACGCCGTCTATGGCGGTGGAGCAGACGAATGCTTTCACTTCCGTATCGCCGCGGTAGACGACCACGAAACAGCCCTTGCGGTTCACCTCGATACGCCATGCTCCGGTAAGCTTGGAGGCGTCGACCTCATTGTCTTTAGACAGCTGTCCGGTGACCGGATCGAAGTAATATTGCTTTTTCTTGATCGTTACCCAGCCGGACGCGCGCCTGCCGGTGGCCGGGTCGAAATAGTAGATACGCTTCCCGCCGCCTTTTTTCATCCAGCCGGTCTTGGCGGCTCCGTTCTTGCGGAAGTAATAGCTGTAATTGCCGATCTTGGCGACGCCGGTTACACGCCTGCCGTTCTTCGGGCTATAATAGTAGATTTTTTTGTTGATTTTCTTAAACCCGGTCTTGAGCACGCCCTTCTTTGTGGCGTAGTAATATTTGCCGTCGTAGGACGACTTTCCCGGAGAGGTCATGCGGCCTTCCTTCGTGACATGATAGAGCTTCTTTCCGAGCTTGAGCGTACCGAACGGGATGACGCCCTGGGCATTGGCGTAATAATATCCGTCCCCGATCTTCACCCATCCGCCGGAGAGCCGTACTCCGTTCTGCAGATAATACCAGCCGGCCGCGTCCTGATGCCAGCCGTCCTCCTGTACGGCCGCCCCTGTCTCTGTCTCCGCAGCCGTGACGGTAAGACTTCCGGATCCCGGCGCAAGAGCAGAAGCAGCGAGGATAAGCCCCGCGGTGAGCACGCATGTCAGCAGCCATTTCATCGACACTTTTTTCATATGTGAACTCCTCCCCCTGATCATCGCAATAGCAGATATATCCGCAAAATGCAAAAATTTCCTATAATGAATAAATTCATTATATCTGCTGCATGCGCAGAATGCAAGAAATGCGGGTGTTAAAAATTCTTAAGATTTTTTGAAGCGCTTCCCCTTTGAGGTTGTCAATTCCCACGATTTGGGCTATAATAAACCAAATCGGCAAGGAGTGGACAAGGTGAAAAGAGAGCGGTACAAAAGACTGATCATGTTTCTCGCGTCGGTGCTGATCGTTGCGATCCAGGCGGGTGTTTTTGCGACTGCGTGGTTTCGGGAGTACCATGTGAGAGAGGTCATAGGGCGCAGATACGGCTATTGGGGACACTGGGCCCTGATCGCGCTGTATGTCCTGATGGTGGTGCTGGTGTCGCGGCTTTTCTCCGCCTTCAAGGTGGGCTATCAGCGCGTGCTCGACGTTCTCCTGTCTCAGATCCTTTCTGTACTTCTGGTAAACGCGGCGACCTATCTGCAGCTGGCCCTGATCGGGCGCTGGCGTTTTCTGCAGCACATCACCCCCATGCTGCGCGTGACTGCGATCAACCTCGTGGCGGTCGTGCTGTGGGTGCTTTTTATGCGCCTGCTCTATACGAAGATCTATCCGCCGCACGAGATCCTGCTGGTCTACGGGGATACGAACCCGCGTTCCCTGATGCGCAAGATGGAAGCGCGCAGGGACAAGTATATCATCAGCGGCATGGTCTCGATCGACCAGGGTGTCGAGCGGATCAAGGAAGAGATCCGGTATTACCAGGCGGTCGTGATCGGGGACATCCCATCCCATGAGCGCAACCAGATCCTGAAATTCTGTTTTGAAAACAATATGCGCTGCTACTGTCAGCCGAAGATCTCCGATATCATGATCATGAGCTCGGAGAAGATCCATCTGTTTGACACGCCGCTTCTGCTGTTCCGCAACCGCGGGCTGACCGTGGAGCAGCAGCTGATCAAGCGGATCTTTGATATTGTCTGCGCCCTGCTGATGCTGGTCGTGTTATCGCCGATCCTTGTGGTGATCGCGATTCTTGTCAAGTGCTATGACGGCGGCCCGATCCTGTACAAGCAGGCGCGTCTGACTAAGGACGGGAAAGTGTTTCAGGTCTACAAGTTCCGCAGCATGAGCGTGGATTCGGAGAAGCAGGGCGCGCGGCTCGCGATGAAGGGAGACCGCCGTGTCACTCCGGTCGGAAGGGTGCTGCGCAACATTCATTTCGACGAGCTTCCGCAGCTGTTCAATATTATCCTGGGCGATATGTCCATGGTCGGGCCGAGACCGGAGCGCCCGGAGATCGCGGCGCAGTACCGCAAGGATCTGCCGGAGTTTGATTATCGCCTGAAGGTGAAGGCGGGGCTGACCGGGTATGCGCAGGTGTACGGAAAATACAACACGACTCCCTATGACAAGCTGAAACTGGATCTGACTTACATCGAGAACTATTCGTTTGTGCTGGATCTGCAGCTGATCGCCACGACGATCAAGATCCTGTTCCAGAAGGAGAACACGGAGGGCGTCGAGAAATGGCAGACTACAGCGGCGACCGGGAGGTCGAAGGGACAGGCTTCGAAGCCGGCGGGAAACGAAAAAAAGAGCGCCGGGAAGAAAGGCTGACGGCAGGAGGGAGCATGGAACGCAAAATACTGGTATCGGTGATCATGCCCGCATACCGCTGCGCTGGGACGATACGGCAGGCGATCGATTCCGCGCTGGCGCAGGATGTGCCGCTCGAGCTGATCGTGTTGGACGACCAGTCGCCGGACGAGCTGGAGCGCGTGATGGCGCAGTACGCGGACGACGAGCGGGTGCGCTATGTCAGAAATGAGCGAAACCTTGGCGCGGCGTCGTCGCGAAACCACGGGGTAGAGCTGGCCCGGGGCGAATACGTGGCGTTTCTGGACGCGGACGACTGGTGGGCGGAGGGAAAGCTGAAAAAGCAGCTTGCCCGCATGGCGCAGACGAAGACTGTGCTGTGCTCGACCGGGCGGGAGCTGGTGACTCCGGACGGACAGCTGACCGGGCGTGTGATCGGGGTGAAGGAGCAGATCGCATACCGTTCGCTTCTGCGGCACAACTGCATCAATTGTTCATCCGTCCTGCTGCGCACAGACGTCGCGCGGGAGTTTCCGATGGAACATGAGGACAGCCACGAGGATTACATCACCTGGCTGGGCATTTTGAAGAAGTACGGGCAGGCGTCGGCGGTCGACGAACCGCTGCTCAAATACCGCTTGAGTTCCGGCGGCAAATCCGGAAACAAACTGAGATCCGCACGGATGACCTACACGGCGTACCGCTACGCCGGGTTCGGACCGATTCGTGCGGCTGGTCTGTTCTGCGCGTACGCGGTGAACGGCGTGGCGAAATACGCGCGGGCTTATCTGGGAGGGAAATGAATATGATCAATAAGCTGATAGAAAACATAAAGAAGACAAATGCCCCGATCGTGGTCGGGCTGGACCCGATGCTGGGCTACATTCCGGAGTACATCACGCGGCAGGCGTTCGCGGAGTTCGGCGAGACGCCGGAGGGCGCCGCGGAGGCGGTCTGGCAGTTCAACAAGGCGATCGTGGACGCGACGTACGACCTGATCCCAGCGGTGAAACCGCAGATCGCGATGTACGAGCAGTTTGGGATCCCGGGACTGCAGGCGTTTGTGCGGACAGTCGATTACTGTAAGAGCAAGGGCCTGGTCGTGATCGGCGACGTGAAGAGGGGCGACATCGGGTCCACCTCCGCCGCGTACGCGACGGCGCATCTTGGCAGGATACAGATCGGGCAGAGCACGTTCACGCCGTTCGGCGAAGATTTTGCGACGGTCAATCCGTATCTGGGGACGGACGGGATCAAGCCGTTCCTGGACGTCTGTAAGGAAGAAAAGAAAGGAATTTTCATTCTGGTGAAGACCTCGAATCCTTCGAGCGGAGAATTTCAGGATCGTCTGGTCGACGGCAGGCCGCTGTACGAGTTGGTGGGCGAGAAGGTGGCCGAGTGGGCGGAGTCCTGCATGGGCGACACATACAGCTGCGTCGGAGCGGTCGTGGGCGCGACCTACCCAGAGATGGGCAAGGTGCTGCGCAAGGTGCTGCCGAAGTCCTATATCTTGGTGCCGGGTTACGGCGCGCAGGGCGGCAAGGCGGCGGATCTCGTCCACTATTTCAACGAGGACGGGCTCGGCGCGATCGTGAATTCTTCGCGCGGGATCATTGCGGCTTGGAAGCAGGAGAAATACGCGGCATTTGGAGCGGAACACTTCGCGGCCGCGAGCCGGCAGGCGGTCGTAGATATGATCGCGGACATCAGCGGGGCGCTTGCGGCCCGTTAATACATTCGGACGGAACCGCACGGTACCCTTCCTGGGGACTTTCCCGGCAAAACTGTAGATATACGTTGGGAAACGGAAGGTTTTCTTTTTTCAGTTTGTGCCGGAAAAGTCCCGGAAATCCTTGCGGTTTCTGTCCGCGGTTTGCCTTAAGAGGAGATAGATATGGCGGAAAAATATGAGAAGCGCGCGGTTGTCCGCGCACAGGAGCGGATCGCCGACGGAATCTTCAGCATGTGGCTGGAGGCGGCGGAGATTGCGCGGACGGCGCAGCCGGGACAGTTTATTTCGATCTATAGCAACGATTCGGGCAGGATGCTCCCGCGCCCGATCAGCATCTGCGAGACGGACCCGGAGCAGGGGACGCTGCGCATCGTGTACCGTGTGGTGGGCAAGGGTACGGAGGAGTTCAGCCGGGCGCAGGCGGGGGCTGCCTTTGACATCTTAGGACCGCTCGGAAACGGGTTCCCGCTGGAGCGCTGCCCGAAGGGAAAGCGTGCGTTTTTGATTGGCGGCGGTATCGGAATTCCGCCGATGGTGCAGTTGGTGAAGACGCTGACGGGTGAGGTGCAGGTGATCGCAGGATACCGGGACGAGCTGTTTTTGACAAAGGAGCTCTCAGCGAATGGAGAGCTGTATATCGCCACGGAGGATGGGAGCGCGGGGACGAAAGGAAATGTGCTCGACTGCATCCGTGAGAATAGTCTGAATGCGGACGTGATTTACGCCTGTGGGCCGACGCCGATGCTGCGCGCGGTCAAGGCGTATGCGCAGGAGCAGGGGATCGAGTGCTGGCTCTCGCTGGAGGAGCGGATGGCATGCGGGATTGGCGCGTGTCTTGCCTGCGTATGCCAGTCGAAGGAGATCGACGAGCATTCACAGGTGCACAACAAGCGGATCTGCAAGGAAGGGCCGGTGTTTCGGGCGGAGGAAGTAGCGTTATAAGCAGAAGATGATTTGCAAAAGAAAAGCAGGAATGAGTCGGCAGACCTTATTTGTCTGTTGGAGAAAAGCGAGAGGACGGAACAGATTATGCGCAATATGAAAGTGAACATCGCCGGGGTCGAGCTGAAGAATCCGGTCATGACGGCATCAGGGACGTTTGGCTCCGGGATGGAATACAGTGAATTTGTCGATCTCTCCCGGCTGGGAGCTGTGGTGACGAAGGGCGTTGCGAACGTGCCCTGGCCCGGCAATCCGACGCCGCGCGTCGCGGAGATCCGCGGCGGCATGATGAACGCGATCGGTCTGCAGAATCCGGGGATCGACACGTTCTGCGCGCGGGATCTGCCGTTTCTTTCGCAGTACGATACCGTGGTGATCGCGAACGTCTGCGGGCGGACAACGGAGGATTATTGCGAGGTCGTCGAGCGTCTGGGAGAAGAGCCGACGGTCGGGCTTCTGGAGATCAACATCTCTTGCCCAAACGTCAGGTGCGGCGGCATCTCCTTCGGGCAGGATCCGAAGGAGGTCGAGAGCATCACGAGCGAGATCAAACGGCACGCGAAGCAGCCGGTGATTATGAAGCTGAGCCCGAATGTCACGGACATTACAGAGATCGCGCGGGCGGCAGAGGCTGGCGGGGCGGACGCCGTCTCCATGATCAACACGCTGACCGGCATGAAGATCGATGTGAACCGGCGCACGTTTGCGCTCGCCAACAAGACCGGCGGCGTGTCCGGTCCGGCGATCCACCCGATCGCGGTGCGCATGGTCTATCAGACGGCGCAGGCAGTATCGATTCCGATCATCGGCATGGGCGGGATCGCGACGGCGGAGGACGCGCTGGAATTCATTCTCGCCGGCGCCACGGCAGTCGCAGTCGGCACGGCGAACTTCCGCAGTCCGACGGCTACGCTTGAAGTCATCGACGGAATCGAGGACTATATGGAGAGACAGAAAATAGACGACATCCGCACACTGATTGGCGCGGTGTCATAATTCGCTCAAGAGCTACAGGCAGGACCGAGTTTTCGGCCCTGCCTTTTTTGCGTGAAACGCTAAATGTCGTAGAGTTAGGTACTCTACGACATTTTCATCACTTCATAATCCTTTTTGTCATAGGCATTGTACAAAAGAATA
>CANQRR010000046.1 GCA_947626285.1 uncultured Lachnospiraceae bacterium | reverse complement strand
TAAGTCAGCAATTCTCCCGGCAGGTAGCGATATTCTTCCTGAATATCCTGCATGATCGGGATCAGTGAGCTCGACTTTCGGCCGTAGGATTCGATGATCTCATCTACTTTCCGGTAGTAAGACTGATCCAGCATAAAATACGTCCTCCTTTTTGTAATTATTCTACATTTCCGTTCAAACATAGATGAGATTATTATACAAGATATCCAATGCCATTACAACCGTTTTCTGAATCTTTTACAAATAGAGAATACAAAATAAGCGAGAATTTGGTTCTCACAGCTTTTCATGGACTATTGAGTATTTGTCTGTTATCTACTATAATTAAGTAAACTTCTGTTCCGTTGTATTCCGTTTGCTCACTGAGGGAGGTCGTGTTATGGATTGGAAAGAGAATTGTCTGGCGGCGCTTGACGCGGAAAAAATGTTTGAAGATTCCGCACACCGGACTAGGTTCAAAGAACTGATGGACTGCTATTCCGCTTATCCCTTTTTCAACAAGGGTGTTTGCAAATGTATGTATCTTGCAGGATGGGACGACAAGCATTTCGCTGTCATGCTGGAGACTCTGTCCGACATGGCGCTCGGGAAAGACCGCGATACCACGGAGATGAGCATCAAGGGGGACGCGTTGGCGGAGGAACAGGACGACAGTGAATATTATGTATATCGCCTGTCCCTCTCGTTTCTGAACGGCCAGCCGTACCGGTTCGGAGTGTCCTCCGATATGTCCCACGAAGTGCGCTACATCATCCGCCGCGCCCTGCGCGCCGCGGCGATTATTGATCGGCTTTCTTAATTCCTTTCCTTCCCTCTGCGCATCTTCACAAGCATTGCCGCAATCGCGCCGACGGAAAGCACCAGAAGGATCAGATAACGCCAGAGCTTTGTTTCATCCCCTGTCTTAGCCGCCTTTGCGGATTCCGGAATTTCTGACTGCCCTTCGTCTGTCTGGCTTTCAATCTCTGTATATTCTTCCGTCTCCTCTGTCGCGTCCGGTCCCTTAACCTTTTCCCTGTTCGTGACAGACACAGCCACGCTGCTTTGCTCCATCGTCAGCAACGGCGCAGCCGAACTCATCGTTAAATCGTAACCAAAATCTGCTTTGTCCTGTATCACGGCGCCGTTCGCATCCACCTCGGCTATATACAGCTTCAGACCCGCCTCATCCGACGTTCTCGTATAAACCTTTGCCGTCGCTGACGAATGCCCTGCCATATCCAGCGTCAGAATATTCGGTTCTACGGCACCGGAAAGCTTTGTATGCGCTTCGTCCGCGAATATCCCGAGATAGAACGTATCGTTGCTGTTCTTCGGATTCCCCGCCGCATCCTGCAGATGCTTTGTCACCGTCAATTCACCCTGATAGTAATAATCCGTCGGAATATGCAAAAACTCATTTGAAAAATCCTCTTGTGCATGTTCCTTGTCCGCGCTCAGGAGAATTTCATTCCCATTCGCGAACACAGTCCTGAAGAACGTTCCATCCAGCAACACCCCGGAATCAAGCGCCGTTCCCGCCTTATCACATTCTCCGACGTAATACGGCACTCCGATCTCCAGCCCGTCAAAGACCACTTCCGCAGAGATCGTGTCCTCATAAACCAACGCTTTCACGTCCGACACACGCTGTCTGCACTCCTTATCCGCGTACAGCGCCACATAGAAGGTGGCTTTCAGCGCATGCAACGGATGCCCGCTATAGGTCAGCGACTTCGTCACCACAAGGCTGCCCGTCTGCTTCACGATCTTCGGCGTAACCTTATTCCTGAACGAAATCTCCGGCGTCGTACCGTGAATCGCCGTGACAGCATTCCCGCCGTCTTCAAACTGCACCGTGAACGCGCTCCCGTCTGAAAAATAATTTGTCTTGTCATTGATCACGTTGCCGCTCCTATCCAGCTCGCCAACGTAATACGTCTTATTGTTCTGCAATCCCTCAAACGTCACGGAAGCCGACGACGTGCCGTCAAATACCAGCTCCTGCGGCTCTGTCGCCCGTTTAGTCAATTTCTCATCTTCAAACAGCGCCACCCAAAATGACTGCGTGAGAGGATATTCGTTTCCTTTATCGTCCGTCACAAGCTTTGTCACGGTAATTTTGCTATCGTGACTGTACACATTCCTGAAATACGCACGCTCTGTCTGCTTCGCCACAATCTTGCCGGACAGAGACGGCTGCTCCGTAACCGGATTTTCAGTATCGCCCGCATAGACAATGTAGCCCTCGGCATCCGGCTCCGTCACCTTGTAAATTGTATTTCCCGGGATATCATCAATGTAGGCATACTGCCCAGCCATGAGCGTGATTATGTCCGTTCCGTCGGCAAATGCGAATTCTGTAGACGTTTCTTCTTTTGACGATGCATCGCCTATGCGCACCGTATACGGTCCAGAGACCGCATTCCCCTTGTTATCTGTAAACTCTACCCTGATCTTGAACTTCTCCTCCAGATCCGTCGGTACGCCATTAGCAGTCTTATTAATGTACAAACGTCCGCAGTTAATACGGTTTGTCACGGTGTATTTTCCTGCATTCGCCTCCGCCGGATCCACCGTAGACGTATAGATGTTCCGTCCCGCAGCGCTTTGCCCCGCGCGCTCCACCTCTTCGAAAATTGTATATTCATATTCTGTTCCGGCGCTGTCCCATTTCGGCTGCAGAGTAAAGCTTACCTCCGGCCATTCATTATCATCCGAATCGATCTCTACACAGCCCACCTTCTCATTGTTCCGCAACAGCCAGACAGCTACCTGCGCAGGACGTGGCACGCCATAGTCCCCATCTTCCCACACCTTCTTAACCGAAATATCAACCGTCGCATCTTCAATAGGTGCTGTACCCAGAATTACATCGCCGTTGCTTCCGATGCCGCCGCCGCGCACTACGGAAGAGTTGTACTGGATGAACACTTTTGCAAGCGCGAGCGCCTTGTCGATAGATTCACTATCGTCTGCCGCATTCGTATACATGTGCTTGACCAGATAGTTATTATGCAGATAGTTCACACCATAGTCCTCATCGCTACCGACATGCTTCCAGAAATACGGGGCACCGCCAAGCATGTACTCGGACACAAAGCTGTATGGGGCAGAAGTCTCCATCGCGCCACCACTCGAGTCCGACAGCAGGATATCGTCTTTCTTTCCAAAGCCTGTATTCTGGTAGAACACACCGCCATCATTCAGGTATATCTCCGTCCTTGACGTGTTGCAACCGGCAAGCCCACCGCCCGGAGACCCGGCGGTATTGTTCCGGATCACTGCATTGTAAAGCTGCAAGCGTCCGTTCTCATAACTCCCGCCGCTGTTCACGTAAATACCGCCACCGCCGAAGTTGCCGCTTTGTGACTCATTCTCCTGGATATAGATATAACCGCTTTCACTCGGCTCCCCGATCGTCGCTTTGTACGAGCCCTGCACATACAGCCCGCCGCCGTTTGTCCGTGAGACGCATTTCTGGATCGTGCCGCCGCTCATCACAAACGACTCAACATTATTCACGTTAGGGTACAGCACATAACTGCCGCCCAGGCTAATGCCACCGCCGATGCCTGCCGAACAGTTCTCAATCGTGCCGCCCTCCATCGTCATCTTCCCTACACCTTCCACACAGACGCCGCCGCCAGCAGCAACTTGGGATTCCCCCTCATAGCTCATATGCCCGGTAGCGGTACAGCCCGTTATGGTTCCGGACTTCATCTGGAATGATCCGTCATGGATATAGATGCCGCCGCCCATGTACGCATTACACTCACAAACCATGCCGCCGTCAAGGACGACTGTACCAAAGGAGCGAATAGCACCGCCCTTTTTCTTATCAGCCTCATCAAGAGAAATCGTTTGCTCTTTGTTCAGGTCATTATTACACAACTCGGCACCGCTGTTTATGCAGATACTGCTTCCCGCATTTCCTTCGAACAGGGTATCGGTTGGAGTTTCCATATATTCGCGCACACCGTCCACTATGACATTGGACAGCTCAAGTCTGCTTTTTACTTGAAACAGCACACCGTCATAGGAAGGATGCCGTCTGATCTGCTTTTTCTTGTCAGAACCCGCAAAGTTTACCACAGTCGGTTCGGACACCTCCACTTTGCCAAGCACCCATATAGTATCCAGTTCCAAACTATTCAGCTTTTCCACAGCATTTGCCAGTGTGGCGACAGGCTGATTTATTGCCTCTCCGGAATTGTCATCGTTAGCACCAGTTCCTCCGACAAATACTCCCTTCAGGAGGCTCTTGTGGAGTTCTACTTTTTTCTCCTTGTTGATCAACTCAGAAATCCATGGCCGTATTTCCTGTAGCACAAGCTTTGATTCGTCGAAGCTTCCATCATGCATTACCAGCAAACGGTCCTCAGTTTCTTTCGCCTCATCGTTAAACTTTGATACAAATTCGCTATCGAGAATCAGCATAATGCGATCCGCACTGCAGTTATCCGTAGCCGTCAGATAATTTCCTGCTGCAAGTTCTACCGTAATGTCACCCACCGGCCCATCCAGAGTAAAGTTTTCCCCATTATGAATATATTTTTCTGCAGAAACCTTCCCCTTCAGGGTAAGCGTTCCTTGCGATTCCACCTCTCCTGAAATTTTCCCCTCCCCGGTTAATGTCAGCTTACCATCCCCTGTCACTTCAAACAGCTTGTTCCTATCGCTTTCCTCCGTACAACTGATATCCTGTCCGTCAAAATGAATGGTAACTGATTTACTAATAGTAATAGTCTTATCGCTCACCAGAGATTTTCCGTAAGGATCCTTCGGATCCTCACCCGCAATAAGGAATATTGTATCACCTGCGCCAGCCGCTTCTACTGCCTCATTTAATGTCTCATATTTCTTCGCCCCAATCTGAGCAACATACCTTGTCTTATTCTCTATGGCAGTGAATGATCTCACCCTGTCATTATCAGCCGGAATTTGAACAGCCCCGGAATACTTCTCATTGCCCTCTTTCCAGACATAGTCGTCAAACGATTTATCCTCATCTGCCATGGAGCTCGCCGCTGGAAGATTGATGGCAGGCTTATTGCTCTCAATCATGATATCATTTTCACTATTCTGCGCTTCTGTTATATTCCCATAAATCGCAATATTATCTATAAACTCAACGCCCGCCCTTGTGCCGACATACAAACCACCAATTACTGAATCAGCTGTGTTATTTTTAATCACCGTATTTTTGAAAGACGCCTTTGCATTAAATCCTGTTACTTTAACACCGCCAACCATTGACGCGGTATTACCATAAATACTGCATTCTTCAAAAACAGCGTTTGCAAAATTTATGAACCAGACAGTATTAAGGGCACCTGTATTACCATATATATCTGCATTTTCAAACTGCACCACAGTACTGTCGTCTTGTGCATAAAATATGGCACTTTCACCCTCGCCGTTATTATCATGAATCTGTCCATTATTATATGTTAATTTTGCTCCCTTTTTACAAAAAAGCGCAACCCCGCTGTTACCTGCTGAATTGTAGACCTTATTATTATAAATGTCTACCTTATCTAGCTTAAGCGAACCTCCGGAAATCCAAACACCGGAACCGTGTGTCATCGTATTCTCATAAACTTCAGAACCCCCTATGGAACCAGATACACTATTCAGATAAACACCACCAGTTGCTCCGGGGCCATCGCAGGTATTCTTATGTATGTTCAACTTATCGCCCTCAATAACGGCGGAATCCAGATAAAGACCTGCTCCTTCATGTGCTATATTCTCAGCTATTTCCGTACCAGAAATATTCAGTGTGCCGCCCTGCATATAAATACCGCCGCCCTTATTACCATCAACAGTATTCTTCAGAATATGACAATCCGTAAGAATCAATGTACAACCCTCAATAGCAGAAATTCCGCCGCCGTTTCCGCTCACGTTGCCGTTGCGCACCGTCAATTCTGTCCCGGTAAACGTACAGCCATCCTTCAGCTCCAGCGCTCTTTCACTGCCGCCGCCGTCAATAATGCCGTTTTGCACTGTTACAATACCGCCCGTCACGGTCAGAGCCGTCCCACCGGACGCTGACAACGTATGATTACCCAAATCCAATGTAAAACTCTTTCCAATGGCAGAAAAGTTGCCGGAAACATTGCCTAACAGCGTAATCGTCCCATTCTCCGGGACATCTTCGATCGCCTGCTGCAAAGTTTCAAAAGATCGCCCGTCCTCAAGCGTCGCCACACTCCCCGCATCCAGCGCCATGAGATCAATCTCTTCCATGCCCATCATCGTGGCAATGCCATCAGACCCAGATTCGGACTCTGCATTCTCAGACAGCGGCTCTGTCATTGACACAGTTTCCCCTGTAGCTGTCTCTTGTTCCGTATCTGTCTCCTCCTCGGTTTCCGTTGACTCCTCTGTTGCTCCTTCTGTAGTTGTCTCATCTGCCTCGGTTCCCGGTGTACCTGATACAGTTTCATCCGATCCGATCGTCCCATCCGGCAAGATTTCTTCTGCCGCCGGCGTCTCTGCCTGAGTCGGATCTGTCTCTGCAGCAGCTGAAGTCTCCACATTTGTATCTGTGTCTGTCGGATCGGACTCTGCCGCCTGTCCCTGCGTCTCAGTTTCCGTCGGAGTATCAGGCTGTGTCTGCTCCTGTGTCTCCGTCACCGCCGAAGTATCCGGCTGTGTCTGCTCCTGCGGTTCCGTCGCCGCCGGAGTGTCGGACTGTGCCTGCCCCTGCGTCTCCGTCCCTGACGATGCATTTAACGCACTGTTATCCTGGCCAGAAGTCATGGTATCCGCCTGTGTTTCCGCTATTGTTTCCGTTTCCGCCGTACCCTCCGCCGCATAGATCGCTCCGGAATGGAAAACCAGACAGAATGCCAAAACAAACGCAACCGCTCTCATTCCTTTTTGCTTTTTCATAGGGACCTCCTTGCCAGATTATTTTCTTTTTTGCCTTATATATTATTACGTTGAACGATAAATTTCGTTAGGTATTAAAATTATACCATCGTCCTTTTCAAGGCAGCATCACTGATTTTGCCTGATCAAACATGACTTTTTGTAGTCAGGCACAGCTTTTGTTCCCTTCATATTTTTCTAATAATATCATGCAATTATATTTTTGGCAATAATATCAAAAAAAGAGGATACCTCTTAAGCTTATGCCTGCTCTTGAGGTATCCTCTTTCCGCTTTTTACTGGCTTCTTTTATGCCTCTTCGAATTCGTCCTTGCTCACGCCGCAGACCGGGCAAACCCAATCCTCCGGCAGATCCTCGAACGCAGTGCCCGGCGCGATGCCGTTGTCCGGATCGCCAACCTCCGGATCATACTCGTAACCGCAAGGTCCGCATACATACTTTTTCATAGCCGTATTCTCCTTTCCGATACCTCAATATAATAATTTCAGTGTTCCTATTTTAACATATTCTTCTGCCTGTGTAAAACACTTCCTTATATGATATGTTTCCGTTCTTCGTTTCCTACTCTTCGTAGGCGACTGCCTTGTCGAACAGCTCCTCCACTTCCTTCTCGGGCTCCCCGGTAATCAGGGACACGACTACGGCTGCGATCAGGCTGGCGGCAAAGCCGGGAATGATCTCGTAGATTCCGGTCGAAGCCAGGAATGCGAGCCAGACCATATCCACCACGGCGCCCACCAAGATTCCGGCCACGGCGCCCTTGAAGTTAAAGCGTCTCCAGAACAGGCTCAGCATGATCGCCGGACCGAAGGCGGCCCCGAACACGCCCCAGGCGTTGGACACCAGATCCATGATCGAGCCCGCATTCGGGTTGGAGGCCAGGATCAGCGCCAGCACCGCGATCGCCAGAACCACCAGACGGCCGGCCCAAAGCATCTCCTTGTCGGAAGCTTTATTCTTGCGGAACACCGGCTTATACACGTCGCTGGCGAACGCGCTGGCCGCGGAAAGCAGCTGGCTGTCGGCCGTGCTCATGGAAGCCGCCAGCACCGCGGAAAGCAGAATGCCGGAGATGACTCCCGGGAAGATCCGGCGTACCATCTCGATAAATACCAGAGAATTGCTGTTGATGTTCTCGTCAAAGCCCAGGAACATACGCCCTACAATACCGATGATAGCCGAGAAGATCACGATGATCACAGTCCAGGTAATACCGATCTTCGCGGATTTTTTCAGATCCTTCTGGGACTTCAGGGACATGAAACGGATGATAATGTGAGGCATCCCGAAATATCCCAGGCCCCAGCCGAGTCCGGATACGATATCCTTCCAATTTGCAAACGCGTTCCAGTAACCATCCGGCATCGCCTCCGTCGCGGAGAAATCCAGCGCGGCCGCCGCAAAGATGGGCGCGATCAGCATGGCTCCCAGCATCAACATGCCTTGGAAAAAGTCGGTCCAGCACACGGCAGAGAAGCCGCCCAGGAAGGTGTAGCCGATAATGATGATCGCCGCCAGATACATAGCCACAGTGGCGTCGATTCCGATCACCGTGTTAAACAGAGTCCCGCACGCCTTGATGCTGGAAGCCGCATAGATCGTGTAGGCCACCAGGAACACTACGGCGCAGAGGATCTGCAGCGCCTTTGACTTCGACAGAAAACGGTTGGTCAGATACTGCGGGATCGTAATCGAGTCGTTGGCCACGATTGAAAAACGGCGAAGCCTTGGAGCCTCATAGATCCAGCTCAGAGTGTAGCCGATGGCAAGACCTACCGGGATCCACACCTGACCGAGCCCCAGCGCATATACGGACGCCGGGAGACCCATCAGCACCCAGGCACTCATGTCCGAAGCGCCCGCGGAAAGGGCCGTCACCCAAGGACCCATCTGCCGTCCGCCCAAAAAATACGTCTTCTCCCCACCGCCCTTGTTCTTGACAAAGAACCACACGCCGATGCCCAGCATGAAGCAGAGATAGACGACAAATACAATGACTTCTGAAATTTTCATAAAAATTCCTCCCAATCTACTTGAAAACTCACGCTTACAAATGTATCATAAGGACCATAATTACAAAAGCGAATATTTTTCATGATTTGCATGAGAAAATATCATGACAAGATTCGATTTCTAAGGAGAGAATTCTATGGACATCAATATTCAGAAATATATGGCCTTCATCACGGTCGCCGAGTACGGCAGTTTCACCAAAGCGGCGGAGATTCTCAACTATTCCCAGTCCGGCATCAGCCGCATGATCCACGACCTGGAAGCGGAATGGAACGTATCTCTTCTGGAACGGGGGCGGGCCGGCGTCCGCCTCACCTCCGACGGCACTCAGCTTCTCCCCTTCGCCCGATCAGTCTGCGGCGAATACCAGAAGCTGCAGATACAGGTGGACGAGATGAACGGCCTCCAGTCCGGCCTGATCCGCATCGGCACCTTTTCCAGCGCCGCCACCCACTGGATTCCCAACATCATTGAAAAGTTCCGCCGGCAGTATCCCCGTGTCACCTACGAGCTGTTGATCGGGGATTACGCGGAAATCGCCACCTGGATCATGGAAGGCCGGGTGGACTGCGGTTTCCTGCGTCTCCCCACCACCGCGCCGATGGACGTAACCTTTCTGGAAAGCGACCGGCTTCTCGTGATCCTCCCGGAGCATCACCCCCTGGCCGGCTGCGACGTGTTCCCTCTGGAGCGGCTCCGTGAGGAATCCTTCATTCTCCAGGGCAAGGGGCTGAAAGCTGAGGCGGAGGACTTCTTCGAAACATACGATATCCACCCGAAAACATACTGTACCACTTGGGACGACTATGCCATCATGTCCATGGTGGAGCGCGGCGTGGGCATCAGCCTCCTGCCCGAGCTGATCCTGCAGCGTGTTCCCTACCGGATCGTCGTGAAAGAGCTTGAAGTTCCCGTCCGCCGTGACATCGGCTTCGCCGTCCGAAACAAAAAAACCGCCTCACTGGCCGTGAAGCGGTTCATGGAATATCTGCAGTACCGGTGAGCTCCGCAAGAATGCCTTCTTTTCTGCATTCCGGCGCACCGCCCTGTGACCACTCTTTTCACAAGAAATACAACACGAAATGCAACATGAAAAAGAAAAGTCCCGTAAACACGAGACTTTTCGTCTGCCGGCAACCGGACTTGAACCGGTACGAGGTTGCCCCCGAGGGATTTTAAGTCCCTTGCGTCTGCCAATTCCGCCATGCCGGCATGCAGATGAAGCTTTGCTTTGCCTTCGCATAAAGTATTCGGGACTGCTGCCTCCGCAGCAGCCCCGAATAAACGACCCAGAAGAGACTCGAACTCTCGACCTCCGCCGTGACAGGGCGGCGCTCTAACCAACTGAGCCACTGGGCCACAAAAAAATGGACCTTCGGGGACTCGAACCCAGGACCGACCGGTTATGAGCCGGTTGCTCTAACCAACTGAGCTAAAGGTCCATAAAGCCGATGATCGGACTCGAACCGATAACCTGCTGATTACAAATCAGCTGCTCTGCCAATTGAGCCACATCGGCATATTGTCTCTCATCCGGCAGATAAGCTTATCCTGCGCCGTTCGGTCTTTCACGACCTTTTGCATCATATCATATCTTTGCAGGTTTGACAAGCACTTTTTCCCCATCCATGATCCGATAGATCGCCGCCATATCCAGATGTTTTCGCAGTCCTTCCGCCAGAAGGTCATACTGCGTCTCCTTAAAAGCGGCGTAATCGACCGTCCTGCCCATCTCTTCCGAGATGCCCTTTCTCTGTGCCAGCGCGCGCACGATCCCAGAGGCGATCTCCTCGCTGTCAAAGATGCCGTGGACATAGGAACCGTACACGTTCTCCCCGCACGCCCCCTCCCTCTTTCGATCCCCGGTGATCACATCGACGATCTCCGTCAGCGCTCCGGCATCTTTCCCCGGCGTCGTGCGCCCCATGTGAATCTCATAGCCGGTGATCGGCGCGCCAGCCAGCTGCTCCGGCAAATCGTCCGCATGCAGGATCCGCCCCTCCACACGCGTCCGGGCCTTCCCGGTCTCAAACACGGTCTCCACATCCAGCAGCCCCATTCCGCGGACCGTTCCTCCCTCCTCGACCCCATCCGGATCGGAGATCGTCCGGCCAAGCATCTGATAGCCTCCGCAGACGCCGAAGACCATGCTCCCGGCTTCGTGCGCTTTGAGGATCGCCGCCTCCAGCCCGTTCTGCCGCATCCACAGCAGATCTCGCATCGTATTCTTCGTCCCTGGAAGCAGGATCAGATCCGGGTTCCCAAGCTGACGCGCCGCGGACACGTAGCGCAGCGACACGCCCTCGATGCCCTCAAAGATATTGAAATCGGTGAAGTTTGAGATGCGGGGCAGGCGGATCACCGCAATGTCGATTCGGTCCACCTGCTGCGAGCCCTCCAGGCGCTCGCTCAGGCTGTCCTCGTCCTCAAGGCTCACATTGAGATACGGCGTCACGCCGACCACCGGGATCCCGGTCAGTCGCTCCAGCATCTCCACGCCCGGATCCAGAATCGTCCGGTCGCCCCGGAATTTATTGATGATCAGCCCCTTGATCCGCCGCCGTTCGTCCTCCTCCAGAAGGGCGACCGTGCCGTAGAGCTGCGCGAACACGCCGCCGCGGTCAATGTCCCCGACCAGCAGCACCGGCGCGTCCGCAAGCTTTGCCATCCCCATGTTCACGATGTCGTCCTGCTTCAGGTTGATCTCCGCCGGACTCCCCGCGCCCTCGATCACAACGATGTCGAACGCCTCATCCAGCCTGCGAAACGCCGCCGTGATCTCCGGGATGAGCGATTTCTTAAGCTGGAAGTAATCGCGCGCGCTCATCGTCCCGATCACTTCCCCGTTCACGATTACCTGAGAGCCGACGTCGTTCGTCGGCTTGAGCAGGATCGGATTCATCGCGACGACAGGCTCCACGCCCGCCGCCTCCGCCTGCATGACCTGCGCGCGCCCCATCTCCAGCCCTTCTTTCGTGATGAAAGAGTTGAGCGCCATATTCTGTGATTTGAATGGGGCGACGCGGTAGCCGTCCTGCCGGAAGATCCGGCACAACCCTGCCGCGATCACACTCTTTCCGACGTTTGACATCGTCCCCTGGATCATGATCACCTTCGCCATCTGCTGTCCCTCTCCTGTCTCGTTTTTGTCCCAAAGAGCAAAGAACCCTTTCTCCGGGGTTCAGCCCTCGCTGATCTCGTCCGTCAACAGTCCCAGCCGCTCCGCTTCGCGCAGCAGCTCCCCGTTGCGCCGGTTCATTGTCCCGAACGTCCGCAGGGGACAGATCACCTCGCGGCACCGGCGCAGCCTTGAAAGCGCCAGCGCAAACGCCTCGTCTCCGATCGGCTCAAACGCCCGCTCGCGGAAGACTTCAGCCGCCAGATCACAGGCTGCCGGATGGTCGATGTCGTTCTCCTGCAGGACGCCTGTGATAAAAGGGATTCCTTCCCGCTGCAGCCGACGGTAGACCGGGATGCCGCTCCCGTTTCCCGCGATCACGAACACCTCCGCTTTTCCTTCCGCCGGAGGCAGCTCCACACAGCCAAACGCCGCATTGTACGAGCCGGCCTCAATGTCGTAGAGATCGCAGATGTACTCCGAAGTGAAGATCTCCTCCGGCGTCCCATGGCGCTCAATACGATCTCCCTTCACACAGAGCAGCTGATCGGAGATCTTCTGCGCAAGGTCCAGCTCGTGCAAAGACATGATCACCGCCACGTTTCGCTCCAGCACCATCCGCTTCAGGATCTCCAGAAACTCCAGCTTGTGCTTCACGTCAAGGAAGGAGGTCGGCTCGTCCAGTACGATCAGCTCCGGCTCCTGACAGATCGCCCGCGCCAGCAGGATCCTCTGTCTCTGTCCGTCGCTGATCGCGTTGAAGTCGCGCTCCGCCAAGTCAGCGGCGTGCACCGTCTCCAGCGCCGCGCGCACCTTTGCGTGGTCTTCCGCGCTCAAAATCCCAAGATTTCCGGTGTAGGGATAGCGGCCGGTCGCCACCACGTCCTCACAGCTCATCAGCTCCGGCCGGATGCGCTCCGTCAGCACGACGGCCTGACGCCTAGCAATCTCTCTGCCCGCCATCTGCTGCATCTGCTGTCCGTCCAGCCACACGCAGCCGCCGATCAGTCTGAGCTGTCTGGTGATACTCTTCAGAATCGTCGACTTCCCCGCCCCGTTCGGGCCGATCAGCGTAAGGATCTCGCCCCGGTCAAGCTCGATCCGGACGTCCTTGATCAGCGGCTTTCCGTCGTAGCCGACCGTCATCTCTTCTGTATAGAAAAAGAATTTCTTCGCCATACTGTCCCTCGCTGTTCTTCCCTCCGTCCGCAAAAAACTCCTTGCGGAAGATCGTTCCTGTCACGCGGTCTTCCGACGCCGTATCATGATCAGGATCACCACCGGCGCGCCGAAGATCGCGGTCACCGAACTGATGCTGAGCTCCGTCGGCGCAAACACCGTGCGCGCGATCAGGTCGCAGAACAGACAGAACACCGCGCCTCCCAGAAAGCAGGCCGGAACGACCAGGATCGGCTTCGACGTCCTCCAGATATTTTTGACCAGGTGCGGCACCGCGATCCCGACGAATGAGACCGGTCCCGCAAAGGCCGTCACGCAGGCTGAGAGCACGCTGGAGAGCAGGATCAGACAGACGCGAAACACCCGGACATTCACGCCCAGATTCCTCGCGTAATCCTCGCCCAGCTGATACGCCCCGATCGGCTTGGAGAGAAGAAAGGTCAGAAGCACTGCGGAAAATACGATCACCGTCATCACGGCGACATTGCTCCAGGTCGTGCCGGAAAAGCTTCCCAACGACCAGTTGTGCAGATTGACGATGTTTGAATCGTCGGCAAAGGTCACGACAAAATCGGTCACCGCTGAGCAGATATAGCTGATCATCACGCCGCAGATCACAAGCATCGACATCTGGCGAACCTTCCGCGACACCGCCAGCACAAAACCCATGGAGATCATCGATCCGAAAAAGGCGGAAAGCACCATCACCGCAGAGCTCGCCGTGATCCCGCGCCCCAGCAGAAAGATCATCGACAGCGCCACCACGAGCTTTGCCCCAGAGGAAATTCCAAGCACAAAGGGTCCCGCGATCGGATTGTGGAAAAAAGTCTGTAGCAGAAAACCGGACACCGACAGGGCGCCGCCCAGGATCATGGCCGCAAGGATCCGCGGAAGACGGATCTGCCAGATGATGTTGACCGCGGTCTCGTCCCCTCTGCGCCAGAGCAGGATCTCCGCGATCTCCCGCACCGTGAGGTCCACGCTGCCGGAATTGACGTTCCAGACAAACAGGATCAGCAATAGGGCCGACAGGACGATAAAAGAGACTCCGTAGCGCAGGGCCTTCCGACCGCGCCCATCCTCCTCCGCTACCTGCAAAATCCGTGATGTCTGCGTCATCCTGCTTCCTCCTTACTTAAGCGGATACAGATAGGTCATATCCTCCGGCTGTCCGCCGTTTAAGACCGCGTGGATATCCACGATCATATCGGCCAGTCCGGTCGTCTTCTGGAAGAGGTTCTGCGTGGTGCACCACACATTGCCCTCCTGCACTGCCCGGAAATCCTTAAGCAGCTCACTCTTCTCAAATAGCTCGTCCAGATTTTCAATCTGTCCGTCGATCGTGCTGTTGTAGATCAGCACGTCCGCGTCCTTCGCCCCGGCGTAGAAATCCTCCATCTGCATGTTGACCGTGGAGAGCGCGTTCTCCTCATCCCCCAGATCCTGAAAGACATACTCGCCCCCGGCAAGTTCGATCATCTTCGAAACGTAATCGTTCGTCTTGCGCACGTTCACATAACCGTTCGAAGTGATATAGAAAAACGCCACCTTCTTGCCGGTCTCTTCCCCGCCCAGCACATCGGCCAGCTTCTCGGTCTGCTCCGCGAACAGCTGCTCCGCCAGCTCTTCCTTCCCCAGCAGCACCGCGTAGAGCTTCATCCACTCCGCGCGCCCCAGCGGATGCGGCTCATAGCTGGAGCGCTCCACCAGCACCGGAATGTCAAACTCCTCCAACATCTCCTCGACCTCGGGCGTATGATAGATCATCGTCGATTCGATCGCCAGATCGCAGCCCTCCGATACGATCAGCTCATAATCCGGTGCGCTGTACTTGCCCGCGTACAGAAGATCGCCCGCCTCCATCGCCGCCTTCGCCTCCGGAATGTACCAGCCGTCCTCCTGCGTCCCGGAGAGACGCAGGCTGTCTATGCCGTCCAGCGCCGCGAAATAGTCCATCGCTGAGGTTGCCACCAGATAGATCTTATCCAGAGGCTTCTTCAGCACTGTGATGTCTGCCTCCAGACCCTCCGGCGTTTCCGCATCCTCTGGCACGACCAGATAGCGGCCGCCGTCCTCGATCGTGAGCAGGGCGTAACCTCCCTCATAGTAGTCCACCGAAAAGCGCTCCGCGTACGACAGCTCCATGCTGTGGTCGTAGGTCAGGTCGGGGAGTTCTTCCGCGCCCTGCGCTGAAACGTCAGATCCCGGAAGCAGGATCAGCAAAGCCAGGAGTGAAAATAATATTCTTTTCATCCGCGCGCTCACCCTTCCTCGATCGTCGAAGAATCAAAGCTCAGATGATAGTCGATCTCATGCGGCGTGCTCATCGCGACCGTATCCGCCGTGATCGCCATCGGATAGTCGAAGCCCTTCACCGGGATCACAAAGGTGGAATCGCCCTCCTCGTTCACCGGCTCGAACTTTTCCTCACCCACCAGGACATAGTCGTAGTACGGGCTTGAGAAGACGATCTCCACGGTCGCCTCGCCGTTCTCCACGGTCAGCTTCGCCGGAGATGCCACCGTCGTCTTGCCGGAGCCGCCCTCAAGCGCCGCCGCGATCTGATATGTCCCGTCCGCCAGCGCCAGGTCCTCGACCGTCGTCATCTCCTGCTCCTTCAGAGCGTCCTCCGGCAGGGAGGAAGCCAGGAACACAAGCGTCCGGTCGTACCACTGCTCCTTGCGCTTGCTGAACGCCGCGCAGTCGATCCCCGCATCCAGCGCCTCCACCGGCACCTCGTAGGTGTGCTGTCCGTCCTCGTTCTCCACGAACGGAATGTAGTCGTCCTCTGACGCCTTCACGGCCTCCTCGCCCGTACCCATATACAGATAAAGATAACCGGTCCCGTTCATCGTCATCACCGCGCTCATCTCTCCGTCTGCCACGGTGAGCTCACACTTGTCGATCTTGAACATCGAAGAGCTGCTCGCCACCTCGATCTCATACACGCCGTCGTTCAGCGCGTCCGCCGTGATCGGGACCATCCAGTCCTCCACGACCTCCTCCGGCGTCACCATCTCCGCCGCCGTGGCGACTCCCGTCTCCGACGACTGCTCTGTTTCCTGTTCGTCCGCCTGAGCTGTCTCCTCCACCTGTCCGACCTTTTCCGTCTCGTCCTCGGCCAGTGCTCCCAGGCTCATGCTCCCGATCAATGTCGCTGCGATCGCTGCCGCAACTAATTTATGTAACTTTCTCATGCTCTGATTCTCCCTGTTCGATTATTTATCGCATCTGTTTCTGCGCCATGTTTCATTCATGGATTTTATCTGCTTTGCGCTTTTTCCAGTATAAAATGCAGACTTTTGTATATCTTTGGTGTATCCTTGAAACCTTTGTTCTTCTGCAAGGGAAACCCGGCCTGCCGCAGACGCGGCCGCCGGGTCCCACAGCCTCCGCCCCGCGGGCGGAAACCGATATGTCTTTACTCTGCCAGTGAATCGATCGCGGCCTGCGCATGCGCCACGTACAGCTCCTGGATCGGCTCCATGGAGCCAAGGCCTGTCAGCAGGCACTCCACCTCGTATCCGGCGTCCTCAAACGTCTTCTTCCAGGCGCCTTCCTCGTCGCCGGCCATATCGTTGTTCGCATGGTCGCCCGCCACTACCATGAGCGGCTCAAGCACGACTTTCTTGTATTCCTTCTCGCCGACCGCTGCCACAACGTCGTCCAGGGACGGGGTAGCCTCCACCGTGCCGACAAAGTAGTTCTCATGTCCGCCCGCCGTCAGCACATCCTGCATCTTCGCGTAGACCTGGTTAGACTCCGCCTCGGTGCCGTGTCCCATGAACACGATCGCGGTCTCGCCGTCGTCGTACTCTGCCGTCGCCTCAACGATCGCGTCAGCTACCGTCTCGAAATCCTCGTCGCTCGTCAGCAGCGGCTCGCCAAGCACGATCTGGTCGAACGCGTCTGCATACTCCGCAAGCTCGTCGGACAGATCCGTGTACTCGAAGCCGTTCATCAGATGCGTCGGCTGTACGACAAGCGTCTTCACACCGTTATCCACCGCGCGGTCCAGGGCCTCTGTCACGTCGTCGATCTTCACATTGTCTCGGCTCATTACATGGTCGATGATGATGTTGCTCGTGAAGCCTCTTCTCACGCTGAAGTCCGGGAACGCCTCTTCCATCGCTTCCTCGATCGCGCCGATCGTCGCCTGGCGGTTGTCGTTGAAGCTGGTGCCGAAGCTGATCACCAACAGCTCCTTCTCGCCGATGTCGTCCTGGTTTCTCACGTTCTCATTGGAAGCGTCGCCTGTGTAGACTTCCGTCTCCAGCTCCGTCTCCGCCGCGGTAAGCTCGGTCTCCTCCGCCTGCACGGCCATCGCGCTCATCGCCAGCATCGCCGCGCACACCGCGCATGTCATAAGTTTCCCTGTCTTGTTTCTCATGTTCCTCTCCTCCTTGTTTTGTGTGCATCGCACAAATTTCACAGGCCGCTTTGCAGACTGTGATGCACAGCGCCGCCGCAGGAAACTTGTTTTTCGGGGCGCATGTGTCCTCGTCGGCACAGGAACATGACGGCACAGACCGGCTTTTCTCTGAAAATAATAACACCCGAAACTTCGCTTGCACAGCGAAAATCCGGGCGCACTCCTGTCTGTGACAGCTCACAAGATCGTATTTACGGTACAATCAATTACTCGTGACCTGGAATGCAGATTCCCGTACCAACAACAGGCAGGTTTCCTGACTTACAGATCCTCACGCATGGCCGCCTTCCCAGTCTCCCAGTGGCTTCTGGCCTGCATTCCCTGCTTACAGTGACGAGATCGTACAGGATTTGCACCTGTTTCCCTTTTACCGGACGCCGCGGCGCCCGCACCTGTCGACTAATAGTAACACCTTTCTCGCGAAAAGACAATACCGTTTTTCGCAAATTTCCGGCTCGCGTTTTCGCATATTTCCGATTCCGGTTTTCGCATATTTCCGAAACGGATCTCCTTCGGACTTCCGGCCCCTGGTTTCGGATTTTTGCAAAAAACCGAACCCTATTCCCGGTCTTTGTCCAGCATGTACAGCAGCGCGTTGCAGATACAGGCGGCGATGTTGCTCCCGCCCTTTCTGCCGCGCGCCACGATGTAGGGCACGCCCGCCTGCATGATCAGCTCCTTCGACTGCACCACGTTCACAAAGCCCACCGGCACGCCGACGACCAGAGCCGGCCTCAGCTTCCCCTCGTCGATCAGCTCATAGAGACGCACCAGAGCGGTCGGGGCATTGCCGATCGCCAGGATCAGCGCTTTCCCGGAATCTTCCGCGGCCTTATCCATGTCACCTGTCGCATCCACACCTTTGCACTGTCCGGGCGCCGTATGCATTGCGCCATACTTTTCCGCGGCCTTGTCCATACTCGCCACCGCGCGCGTCGTTCCGTTCTGTTTCGCCTGCATAGCCACGTCCTCGTCCGACATGAAGCAGCGGACCTCCCCGCCGTACTTCGCCAGAACCCTTTTGTTGATCCCCGCTTTGGCCATCTGCGTGTCCGTCACAATGTCGCAGCCCGCACGGAGCGCCCACAGCCCGGCTTCCACCGCGCCAAGGGAGAAACAGAGATTGTCCGCGTAGTCAAAATCCGCGCTCGTGTGAATGCAGCGCTTGACGATCAGCTCCGTCCCCGGCTGCAATTTCTTATCGCCCAGCTCCCGCGTGATGATCTCAAAGCTGCGCCGCTCAATCTCCATCGGCTTTACCTGCTCCAGTTTGATGTCCATGTCATCCCTCCAGTATCTTCCCAAGCGCCCGAAGAAGCTCCTGATTCTCCTCCCGGGTGCGCACCGCGATCCGATAATAGCCCGGGCCAAGCCCGCGGTAGTTCTGACAGTCCCGGATCAATATGCCTTCCTCCGCACAGCGTTCGCAGAGCCCCTCCGGTCCGGAGAAGAAGAGAAAATTCGCCATCGAATCGTAGGTCTTCAGCCCAAGCACTCGAAGCCCCTGCCGCAAAAATTCCCGCTCCTTTGCCACATACGCCCTGCTGCGGGCGACATACTCCCGCTCCTGTACCGCCGCGATCCCCGCCATCTGCGCGGGCAGGGAGACGTTCCACGGCTGCAAAACCTTTCGCAGCCTCTCCAGAAGGCCTTCGTCCGCGCACAGCCCGTAGCCAAGGCGCAACCCGGCCATCGCATACAGCTTGGTGAACGCCCGCAGCAAAAAGAGCCCAGGCTGCGCGTCCAGACGTCCCTTCAGGGATAGCTCCTCCCCGCGCTCCAGCAGTCCGTTGAAGCATTCGTCCACGACCAGCAGGATTTCCCGCTCGCGGCAGCGGTCCGCGATCCGCTCAAGAAGCTCCGGCTCGATCAGCACCCCTGTGGGGTTCGCCGGATTGCAGAGGAAAACCAGATCCATATCCTCCGTCAGATATTCCAGATAATCCTCCCGCAGCGCAAATCCGTTTTCCTCCCTGCACGGATAGAACGTGATCCGGCAGTCCACGCAGCGCAGCGCCTGCTCATACTCGGCAAAACCGGGCGCCGCAAGCAGCGCCTTTTTCGGCCTCACAGCCCAGACCAGGGCGAAGATCAGCTCCGCCGCCCCGTTTCCGCAGACCACCCATTCCTCCGGCACGTTTTCGCTTCCGGCGATCGCCTTTCGCAGCGCGCGGCAGTGCACGTCCGGATAATTTTCGGAGCGCCGCACGCCCTCGCAGGCCGCCTCCGCCACGAGCCTCGGCATCCCCAACGGGTTCATGTTCGCGGAAAAATCGATCCGATATGCTTTTGTGTAAATGTCGCCGCCATGTATCTGTTCCGACATTTCCTTCTCCTGTTCCTCTCTGTATTTCCGTTGCGCAAAGCCGCGGTGCACAAAGCGCCGGCGGCTATTCGTTCAGCTTTCGTTTATCTTTCGTTTATCTTTCGTTTCTCTTTCTGTCCGTCGTTTCCCGCTCCCTGTAACGAACGCATTTTTCCAGGAAACGCACCGCCACCCTGGGATTTGAATGATAATACAAATGCGGGAAGCCCGCAATGCAGGTCGCGCTCCCCTGCAAGCAGTCCCAGCCGTCCGGGCGCTGCGGCTTCTGCGCGTGAAACGCGTCCCCGCAGGCGGTGCTGTCAAAATAGTGGAACTCGTGCGCCCGTATCTCGCCGATATCCGTCCCCAGCATCTGATCCTTCGTCGGCTGCAGAGCGACGTATCCAAAGCGGCTCAGCTTTCCGGTGTAAAAGCTTCTGCCCGGAAGCGCGCCGACCATCTCGTAACTGGCGCCATCCATGTCCTCCAGCTCTTCCTGGAGATACATAAATCCCCCGCACTCTGCCATGCAGGGCAGTCCCCGGCTCAGCGCCTGGCGGATGCTCTCCCGCATGGAGCGGTTGTCGCCAAGCTGCCGCGCGTAGAGCTCCGGATAGCCCCCGTAGAGAAGCAACCCATCCGCACGCGGTAACATTTCATCATGCAGCGGAGAAAAGAACTTCAACTCCGCTCCCAACTCGCGCAAAAGTTCCAGATTCTCCTCATACAGAAAGCAGAACGCCTCGTCGCGCGCCACGGCGATCACGGGAGCCGGATGGAGCTTTCCGCTTCCCGGCATCGCTTTACAGGCGGAATCCATCTGCCTTCCGGAAGCCGTAAAGGAACACGCTTCTTCGTTATCGGGCATCTGACGTTCTTCGAAATCGGACGCTGTCCGCGCCAGCTCCAGCAATCCGTCGATATCCAGCGTCCGCTCCAACGTCTGCCCCAGCTTCCGGAGATTTTCCCTCAGTCCCTCCACCTCGTCCGGCGTCACCAGCCCAAGATGGCGGCTTTTCAGCTGCAGCTCCGGGACGGAGGGAACGAAGCCGTACGCCCTTACGCCAAGCTCCTCCTCCAGAAGTCTCTTCATTTTCAAATACACAGCTTCCGAACACTGATTCAGGATCACGCCCCGGATGCGGCTGTCCGCCCGAAACTCCAGAAATCCTTTGACATGGGCAAGCATGGAAAGGCTTACGCCCCGGCCGTTCACGATCAGCACCACGGGCGTGTCCGTGGCGCGCGCCACATCGTAGCTGCTCGCCTGTACCGACGTTCCGCCAAGGCCGTCATAGTAGCCCATCACTCCCTCGATCACGGAGATGTCTGTTCCCACAGCGCCTTTTGCGAACAGGCGGCGCGTCGTCTCCTCGTCCGTAAAAAACAGATCCAGATTCCGCGACTTTGTCCCGATCACGCGCGCATGAAACATCGGATCGATATAATCCGGCCCGCATTTGAAGGAAGAGACACGCAGGTCGCGGTCGACAAGCGCCTGCAGAATCCCGCAGGTGATCAGCGTCTTTCCACTTCCGCTCGCTCCTGCCGCCAGCAGGATCCGCGGGTACCGGCATGGCTCCGTCTCTTTTCTCGCCGCACGTCCCTCCTCAGTCATCTCTCGCCGCCTCCCAATCTGTCTCAAAGCGCAATTCCTTGAGTATTTCCTGGATCATTTTCCCTTTGACTCAAAGCGTCATTTTTTGAACCTTTCCCGGAGCGTTTCCCTGCCTGTCCGACTATTGTTCTATGCCTGTCCCGGATTCCTCCGACTCTTCACTCCCGGTGAAAGAGATGATATACACCGGATTCTGCCCCATCATCAGATGCAGTTCTCCTGCTTTTCTCGCCTTTCCCACGTTCACGACGGCAATGTCCTCCTGCCGCACCGGCAGCTCCCGCAGACACTGCAGCGCTTCCGCCACCGTCTCCAGCGTGATCGCGTTGAGCACCACGCGCACGCGGGGATTTTTCGCCAGCAGCACTTTCAGGATTTCCTTCAAGTTCCCCGAAGAACCGCCGATAAACGCGTGCGTCGGCGTAGGCAGTTCGTCAAGCACCTGCGGGGCTGTTCCCTCGACCACCTCCAGATTCGCTGTCCCGAATCTGCGGCTGTTTTGCCGGATCAGCTCTGCCGCCTCCGACTTTTTCTCAATCGCGTAAACTTTCCCGCGCCATGCCTGCAGCGCCGCCTCCACAGACACGGAACCCGTCCCGGCTCCCACGTCGTAGACGATCGAATCCCGGCCAAGGCGCAGCTTTGAGATGGAGATGCTGCGCACCTCGCTCTTCGTCATCGGCACCTCCCCGCGCAGGAATTCCTCATCCGCGATCCCGTGCGTTACCACAGTCTCCGCTCTCGGATTCTCGATCAGCACCGCGGTGAGGTCTCCCGTTTCTTCCTGCAAGAGTTCCTCCGGTCCGCCCGATAAGATGCGCTCGTCCTCATAGGAAAGCCGGCAGCCGACATGAAGCCGGACATGCCCGAAGCCATACTCCAGCAGATCCCGACACAGCTCCCGGAAGCTTTCCTGTTTCCCGACCAGGGTAAACACCTTCTCATGCGCGCGCACCGCTCCGACCAGATTCTGAGATCGCCCGTGAACGCTGGTCAGGAAAACATCCTCCCAGGGGCAGCGCAGCTTTGCGCACAGATAAGCGACGGAGGGAATCCCGCAATATACCTGCACCGGATATCCTTCCAGATGGTCCAACAGCTTCCGCGCCCCGCTGTAAAACCCGATGTCCCCGGAGAGCAGGATCGCGGCCTGCTCATACTCCGGATGCGCTTCCAGATACGCCCGTATCTCCTCGGGCAGATACGCCGGCACCTTCGGCGCGCTCAGATCCCGCACCGCCTCCAGCATGCGCTTTGCCCCGATCAGCACGTCCGCCTCCTCGCAGGCTCTCCTGGCCTCCATTGTCAGATTGTCCGGATCTCCCATGCCGATCCCGATCAGGGAAACGCTCTGTCTCGGCGCGATCTTCCAGATCTCACAGAGCCTCTTTCGAAGTTCGGACGCCGAATACCCTTCCTCCTGCGGCGGACGTCCTACGACCACCAGCCGCGCCCCGGCTCTTTTCGCCGCCCGCAGCTTCTCCGGAAATCCGCCAACCTGTCCGGATTCCTTTGTCACCAGATAGCGCGCGTCCACCTGTCTTAAGAGCGCGTAGTTCAGTTCCTCGTCGAACAATCCCTGCATACAGATCAAATGCTTCCCCTGGAACCCAAGCGCCGCGGCGGCAGACGCCGCCTCCGGCGTTGAGAGCACGCGTGCAAACACCCGCTCCCGGTAATTCGGAAGCCGCGTATAGCGCTCCAGCTCCTTGCTCCCGGTCGCCGCCAGAATGTTCCCTTCCGTGTGCGAAAGGTACTCCACCGCGGCCTCCACAGAGTCTACAAAGACACAGAAGGTGTCCCGTTCGGGGGCCTCTCGACTGTTCTCCGCGACGTTTCCGCACGCTCCGTCCGACTGAACGTCCACTGCACTGCTCTCCCGCAGAAGCCTCAGATAACGGCAACCCGCCTTCCCGCACGCCTCGCGGATGTTCTGCGTAACCGCCGCCGCATACGGGTGCGTCGCGTCCACGACATGGGTGATCCCGCGCTCCTTCATCAGACGGACCATCTCCTCTGTCGTCAGCCGCCCCGCATGAATCGTATGGATGGAGGACGTCTCGTCCAGCAGCTGCTCCCCGTACTCCGTCGCCACACAGATCTCACAGGCGACCCCGTTCCGTTCCAGAAACTCCGCCAGCTCGCGCCCTTCCGTTGTGCCTGCAAACATCAATAATCGATTCATTCTGATATCCCCTATGTCACGCTTCCTCGCTCTTATCCCGGTACCCCCGCGGGGTCACCATCCGTCCGCCGATCTCCCGCGTCTGCGAGTTGCCGATAAAGACCGTGGTAAACATGTCCACCTTCTCTTCCCTCAGCTTTTCCAGGGTAAGAAGGCTGCAACTCTCTCCCTCGCGCCCGATGTTGCTCACAATGCCGCAGACCGTGTCCGGCGCCTTGTACCGCAGCAGCAGATCACATGCCCTCTGAAGATAATCAGAGCGTTTCCGGCTGGAGGGGTTGTACAGGCAGACGGCAAAATCCGCCTCCGCCGCGGTCAATAGCCGTCGTTCAATCTTCTCCCAGGGCGTCAGCAGATCGCTTAAACTGATCACGGCAAAATCGTGGATCAGCGGCGCTCCCAGAACCGCGGCTCCGCTCAAGGCAGCCGTCACGCCGGGAATCACTTCGACCTCCGTCGATGGGTACTTCTCCCCCACTTCCAGCATCAGGCCGGACATCCCGTAGACGCCTGCGTCCCCGCTGCAGATCATCGCCACCGTCTTTCCCTTTGCCGCCTCCTCGAAGGCGAGCTCACAGCGCTCGCGCTCTCTCCGCATCGGCGTCGTCAGAAATTCCTTTTCCGCGAAATGTTCCTTCACCAGATCGACATAGACCGTATAGCCCACGATCACATCGCAGGATCTCAGGCATTCCGCCGCCCGGATCGTCATCTGCTCATACGCGCCCGGTCCGATGCCCACCACATAGATCTTACCCAAACTCCACACTCCAATCTCTGACGGCAAGCGCGACGGTCGCGCCGTCCCCCGCCGTTTTCTTCTGTATCAGTCTGCCGCCGCTCGCCAGCACAGCACTGCGCTCGCAGACATTGGAGACGCCTGTGACAGCCTCCACGAACGCGGACTCCCCGAACTCACCCGGCACTTCCCGAAGCTCCTGCGCCGTGTAGGTGACAAACTCCAGTTCATATTTCCGGGCAAACGCGATAAGTCCCGGCTCCTGTGCTTTGAGATCAATGCTTGCAAGCCGCTCCACGCTGCGCATCGACACGCCGCAGGAACGCAGAACCGCGCATATCTTTTCCTCGATCAACACCGGATCCGTATTCTTCCTGCAGCCCACGCCGATGCTGACGATCCGTGGAATCAGCGTCAGCGTCTGCCGGAAAGGCCGCTTCGCCTCATCCAGCGTGACGCAGATTCCTATGTCGCATGTGACGTACCCTCGACTGCGATATTCCTGGCTGCGGCATTCCCTGGCATCCTGTTTCTGTACGTTTCTTATCTGAGCTCTCTGCTCCTGGCCACTTTTCTCCTGTCTGTCCTGCATATGCGCATTCTGCGCCTGTACAGTCCATATTTCCAGTTCTTCCGGCGCTTTTCCCAGAATCGGAAAGTCGGAGACGAAACCGATCCTCTTCCCGTCCAGCACGTCTGCAGAAATCTGCTTTGCAAGCTTCATATCAGAGATCCACAGACTATTTTTCTTCGCGAACACATCCACCGCAAACCGCCCGTTCAGATCCGTCGCCGTCGTGACTACCGGGATGGCTCCCAGCCCTTTCGCCAGTTGAACCGCCAGCTCGTTCGCGCCCCCGATGTGTCCGGAGACCAGCGGGATCACAAATGTTCCCAGCTCGTCCACACACAGCACGGCCGGATCGCTCGTCTTGCTCTTCAAAAACGGGGCGATGCTGCGCACGGCGATCCCCGTCGCCCCGACAAACACAAGCGCTTCATGCTCCGCGAACGCCTCCTCTGTCCATTCGCGCAGCATCTTCTGCATGGGCTCTATGCGCCGGGCATCCGGCGAAATATTCGTATGCTCATCTCCGAATTGTAATTCCCCACTTGTAGATGATACATAGTCAGACTTTGCGCACCATACACGGACAGGCTGAATCTCATTTTCCAAAAAACTTTCGGTTTCCAGGCCTTTTTCGCCCCTCAGCGTTTCCTTTTCTTCCAATATTCCCCGGATTCGCACCGCCGTCTCCGCGCCCCGTGTGGTAAAACAAATGATTGCAGCTTTCATTTTCAAATTCCCGTCTTCCAATTTCCTCTCCGGTTCAAACCATCTTATTCGCTTTCGTCCAGCCGGACGCTCCGCAAAGTTTTTTCGAGAAAAAACTCTCAACTGTTCAATCCCCGGATGTCCCCTGTCGGAATCCCGTCGTGAACGCCGGATTGTACAGATCCGACCGCCGGTAATTGCTGTGGCTCACCACGTCCCCGACGATGATCAGCGCCGTCTTTGTGATCTGATTTTTCTTCGCCGTCTCCGCCAGCGTATCGACCGTGCAGACAAACGACTTTTCGTCTTCCCAGGTCGCCTTGTAGACGATGGCCGCCGGGGTCTCTGGCTCATATCCGCCCGCGATCAGGCGCTTTGACAGTTCTTCCAGCATTCCCGTGCTCAGAAAGATCACCATCGTCGCGTGATGCGCGGCAAAGGAAGCGATCTCCTCCCGCTCCGGCACCGGCGTCCGGCCCGCCATGCGCGTGATGATCACGCTCTGCGAAACGTCCGGCAGCGTGTATTCCAGGTTCAGCGCCGACGCCGCGCCGCAAAAAGAACTGACGCCCGGACAGTAATCATAGGGAATCCCCTCCGCGTCCAGCACATCCATCTGCTCGCGGATCGCCCCGTAAAGGCAGGGGTCCCCGGTGTGCAACCGCACGGACGTTTTTCCCGCTGCCTCCGCTTTTCTCAACACCTCCAGCACTTCCTCCAGCGTCATCTTCGCGCTGTCATATACCGCGCAGTCCGGCTTTCTGTGATCCAGAAGCTGCGGATTTACCAACGATCCGGCGTAGACGATCACATCCGCCTCCTGCAGATAGCGCATGCCCCGCAACGTGATTAGATCCGGTGCGCCGGATCCGGCCCCTACAAAATGTACCATGTCTTTCCCTCACATTTTCCTATTTTCATGTCGATGCCCTGACGCTTTATTCCCATCTCAAAAACATCTCCTGAGTAGTCGTCTTTCTCAAAAAACTCCCGCCACAACTAAACAGACCCGCGAATCCTCCACAAAAATCTTTGGCTATATCATCATCTCGCCGGCTCGAAGCTGCGCAGATTCACGAATCCTCCGCAGAAGCTCCTCCGCCCCTTCTGTCTGCGCCAGATATCCATGCTCCGTGGAAAACAGGATCGCTTCCGTCTGCAAAACCCCACCAACCCGGTGCTGCAGGTAGTAACGCACCCGCTTTGCCGTAAGACCCATCGCCCCCTGCAGCAGCCCGGTCTGCTTCATAATCTCCAGCGCCTCATCGGTCGTCTCCGTCGCAAGGATCCTGCAGGCCGTCTCCCGGTCCGCCCCGGCGCGCAGCGCGAACGCCGCCATCAGCTCCGCCCGGGCATCCGCCTCCCGGGAGTGAGTGTTCATGATCCCGCCGGCCACCTTGATAAATTTCCCGATATGCGCCACGAACAGGATTCCCTTTATTCCAAGCTCCGCCGCCATATCCAATGTCGCGCCCACGAAATTGCTGCACTTCATCGCGTTCGACAGATCCACATGCAGCTCTTTTCCCGCGAATGCTTCCCCATAGTTGCCGGGCGTGATCAGCAGATATTCGCGTCCGTTCGCCTTATGCATTTCCATTTCCAGCCGGATGCTCGCGAGCAGCGCCTCCTCGCTCATCGGCACGACGATCCCGCTGGTTCCCAGGATCGAGATGCCGCCCTCGATCCCCAGACGCGGGTTGAACGTCTTCCGGGCTGCCTCCGCGCCGCCCGGCACAGAGATGACGACCTTCAGGCCGCCGCCGTACTCAAAATCCCGGCAGACCTCCTCCACCGCCTCGCGGATCATCCGCCGCGGAACCTCGTTGATCGCCGCCGCGCCGATTGGCTGCTGCAGCCCTTTGCGCGTCACCCGTCCGACGCCCTCGCCGCCGTCGACTGATATGCCCGGCGTCCCAGAGCGTGTCACCGCCGCATACACCAGAAGTCCGTTCGTGGCATCCGGGTCGTCCCCGCCGTCCTTGCGCACCGCGCAGGAGACGCTGTCTTCCCCAATCTTCGCGTCCAGAATCTCCAGCCTCAGCAGAATGCCTTTCGGCGTCATCAGTGAAACTGAGTTCTGCGCACAGCCGGAAAAGAGCATGAGCGCCGCCGCCTTGGCCGCGGCCGCCGCGCAAGAGCCGGTCGTATAGCCGCAGCGCAGCTTCTTATTATTTTTCAGAACATAAGTCGTCTCAAGACCGGTCTTTTCCATTCAAGATCCCCATTTTCCATATACAAATGCGCCAAAATCATCCTACATAATATGAAAAAGGCGCCGCTCCCGCCGGCATTGCGGATTGTCGGCGGCAGCATGCACCCTTCGTACAGATCAGCTTGCGGAACGTCATCTGTACGCCATCCCGGCCGCCGCGCCCCTGCAATAAGCCGGCGGACCCCGGAACATAAGGAGGTTTTGTGCATCTCCCATTGCCCTGAGATAACATTCCAATTTAAAAAGAAAAACCTGCTTCCCCATCGCAGGCTGCGAAGCGCGCAAAATATTTTCTCGCTTCTGTTGTGGAGTGTCGAGCCATCTTCGGCAGCTCATCTCTCATACCAAGCAGGTTTCCTGGCTCACA
>CANQRR010000045.1 GCA_947626285.1 uncultured Lachnospiraceae bacterium | reverse complement strand
ACGAGCGCGCAGCCGACCTACGGCCAGAACTATGAGATGGACGCGATCGGTTCCTGCTTCATCGGCGGCGCTTCCGCTTACGGCGGAATCGGTACGGTGCCGGGCGTTATCATCGGTGCTCTGCTGATGGGCATCATCAACCAGGGCATGTCCATCATGGGCACGGACCAGAACATGCAGAAGGTGGTCAAGGGCCTTGTCCTTCTGGCAGCGGTCATCTTCGACGTGGTCAGCAAGAAGAAATCGAATTAAATGCCAGGAACTGAATTTGGTATTAGAGGTTTGCAAGGGGCTTCCGGTAATGGAAGCCTCTTTTTTGATTACCCCTATGCAGAATGAATAACAGACCGGTGTTTTTGGCAGTAATTTTGTAAAAAATATGGAAAACGGTTTTGTACGGGCAAAATCTGCTTGATTTTTGCGGGAGGATAGAGTATTTTAATATCAGGTGACGAGGGCGTTCCACATAGAGTTGTGTTGGAATGCCCTTTTTACCGTATAAAAGCCTGTGTGAGCAATCCGTGGGCTTTTATACGAGCACAGAAAGAAAGGAAAAGAGGAGATAGGTATGAGCGAGTATTTCAACGTATCACATGTCTTCGGCGAGGATGTTTTCAGCGACAAGGTGATGCAGGAGCGTCTTCCGAAGAAGGCTTACAAGGCGCTGAGAAAGACGATCGAGGACGGCACAGAGCTGGATCTGGCGACGGCTGACGTGATCGCCGCGGCGATGAAGGACTGGGCGATCGAGAAGGGCGCGACGCACTACACGCACTGGTTCCAGCCGCTGACCGGTGTGACGGCTGAGAAGCACGACTCTTTCATCACGGCGCCGAACCCGGACGGGACGGTGCTGATGGAGTTCTCCGGCAAGGAGCTCATCAAGGGCGAGCCGGACGCGTCTTCGTTCCCGTCGGGCGGACTAAGAGCGACGTTCGAGGCGAGAGGCTACACGGCGTGGGACTGCACGTCCCCGGCGTTCGTGCGGCATGACGCCGCGGGCGCGATCCTGTGTATCCCGACTGCGTTCTGCTCCTATACCGGCGAGGCGCTGGATCAGAAGACCCCGCTTCTGCGTTCGATGGAAGCGATCAACACGCAGGCGCTGAGACTCTTAAGACTGTTTGGAAATACGACTTCAAAGCGGGTGACCCCGTCCGTGGGACCGGAGCAGGAGTATTTCCTGGTAGATGAGAAGAAGTTCCTCCAGAGGAAGGACCTGATCTTCACGGGCCGCACGCTGTTCGGCGCGATGCCGCCGAAGGGCCAGGAGCTGGACGATCACTATTTCGGCACGATTCGTCAGCGGATCGCGGGCTTCATGAAGGACGTGAACCTGGAGCTGTGGAAGCTTGGCGTCACCGCGAAGACGCAGCACAACGAGGTGGCTCCGGCGCAGCATGAGCTGGCTCCGATCTACGCGGAGGCGAACGTTGCCGTCGACCACAACCAGATCGTGATGCAGACGCTCAAGAGAGTCGCCTGCCAGCACGGCCTGAAGTGCCTGCTCCACGAGAAGCCGTTCGCGGGTGTCAACGGTTCCGGCAAGCACAATAACTGGTCGATTACGACCGACGACGGGATCAACCTTCTGGATCCGGGCAAGACGCCGCACGAGAACATGCAGTTCCTGCTGGTGCTCTGCTGTATTCTGAAAGCCGTCGACACGCACGCGGATCTGCTCAGAGAGTCCGCGGCCGATCCGGGCAACGATCACAGACTGGGCGCGAACGAGGCGCCGCCGGCGATCGTCTCGATCTTCCTCGGCGAGCAGCTGCAGGATGTGCTCTCCCAGCTGATCAACACCGGTATCGCTACTTATTCGATCAAGGGCGGCACGCTTGAGACGGGCGTTAAGACGCTGCCGAGCCTTGCGAAGGATGCGACCGACCGCAACAGGACGTCGCCGTTCGCGTTCACTGGAAATAAATTTGAGTTCCGTATGGTGGGCTCCCGCGATTCGATCGCTTCCCCGAACATCGTGCTGAACACGATCGTGGCCGAGGCGTTCTGCGAGGCCTGCGATGTGCTTGAGAAGGCGGACAATTTCGAGGACGCGCTGCACGACCTGATCAAGAGCTACGCGCGCGATCATCAGAGGATCGTCTTCAACGGCAACGGCTACTCCGACGAGTGGGTGGAGGAAGCTGAGCGCAGAGGACTTCCGAACATCAAGTCGATGGTCGACGCGATCCCGACGCTTGTGACCGACAAGGCGATCGCGCTGTTCGAGAAGTTCGGCGTGTTCACGAAGGCTGAGCTGGAGTCACGCGTGGAGATTAAGTATGAGAACTACGCGAAGATCATCAACATTGAGGCGCGCGCGATGATCGACATCGCGAGCAAGCAGATCATCCCGGCGGTCATCAAGTACACGAAGAGCCTTGCGGACACCGTGAACGCGGTGAACGCGGCGGGCGCGGAAACCTCCGTGCAGGTGGAGCTGCTGAACGAGACGAGCGCTCTGCTCTCCGACACGAAAGTGGCGCTTGCGAAGCTGACCGACGTGGTGGCGCAGGCCGCGGAGATGGAAGAGGGGCGCGACAGAGCCGTGTTCTTCCACGACGTCGTCATGGCCGCGATGGCGGAGCTGCGCGCTCCGGTCGACAAGCTTGAGATGATCGTCGACAAGGAGATGTGGCCGATGCCGTCCTACGGCGATCTGCTCTTCGAGGTGTAAGTTCGGGCGTTTGATACAATTGCACGAGAAAGCAACGATACGAGGCAGGGGTGAATTCAGATTCGCCCCTGTTTTTTGTGCTCTTTTCACAAAAACGATTGCTTTTCTTCTACATATATATTAAAATAGACACAAGTTGCAAAAGAGCGTTGGGGAAGAAAAGATAAAGGAGGATGCACAAGTGATATCGAATCAGGTTTTACAGGCGACATTGGATGGGTTAAAAACGATCAGCAGGGTGGACTTATGCGTGCTCGATACGGAAGGGATCATATTGGCGACGACATTCCCGGAGGCGGAAAACTTCCGCGAGTCGGTCCTGAGCTTCGCGGATTCGCCTGCGGACAGCCAGGTCGTTTCAAGCTGCCAGTTTTTCAAGGTATTTGACGATCACCAGCTCGAATATATCCTGCTGGCGGACGGAAGCAGCGACGACGTTCACATGGTGGGACGCATGGCGGCGTTTCAGATTCAGAATCTCCTTGTGGCGTACAAGGAGCGCTTTGACAAGGACAACTTTATCAAGAACCTGCTTCTGGACAATCTTCTCCTGGTGGATATCTACAATCGCGCGAAGAAGCTCCATATCGACGCCGAAGCGCGCCGTGTGGTGTTTATCCTGGAGGTGAACAATGAGAAGGAGAACAGCTCGCTCGAGAGCGTGCGCGCGCTGTTCGGCTCCCGCTCGGGAGACTTTATCACGGCGGTCGACGAGAAGAGCATCATTGTGGTAAAGGAGCTTGCTCCGCAGGAGGGCTACTCCGAGATGGATAAGGTCGCGGAGATGATCCTGGAATCGCTTGGCGAGGAGAAGAAGGGGGAGGCGCGGATCGCCTACGGCACGATCGTCGGGGAGATCAAGGAAGTGTCGCGCTCCTACAAGGAGGCGCGCATGGCGCTCAACGTCGGGAAGATCTTCTTCGCGGAGCGCGCGGTGATCGCCTACAGCTCGCTCGGTATCGGACGTCTGATCTATCAGCTGCCGATTCCGCTGTGCAAGATGTTTATCCGCGAGGTGTTCGACGGAAAGTCGCCGGACGATTTCGACGAGGAGACGCTGACGACGATCAACAAATTCTTCGAGAACAGCCTGAACGTGTCCGAGACGTCGCGCCAGCTCTACATCCACAGGAACACGCTGGTCTACCGTCTGGATAAGCTGCAGAAGTCGACCGGGCTGGATCTTCGCATATTTGAGGACGCGATCACGTTTAAGATTTCGCTTATGGTCGTAAAATATATGAAGTATATGGAAAATACGGAATACTAAATTCGTGTTTGATTTACAGCGGACGGAACCGCACGGTACCCTTCCTGGGAACTTTCCCGGCAAAACCGTAGATACGAATTGGGAACGGAAGGTTTTCTTTTTTTCGGTTTGTGCCGGAAAAGCCCCGGAAATCCCTGTGGTTCCTGTCTATCTAAGTACGGTTTTGCATGAGGAGGCTTATAGATGGAAAATCTGCCGGAGAATGACGGCGAAGAGAATACGGTCGAGGAGGCGGTTCCGGAGACGGAGGAGGGATATATCCGCGGAGGATTCGGGATGGGATTCCTTGCGGGCGTTCTCGCGGCGTTTACCTGTGTCTGCATTTTTCTGCTGGGCTGGCGGACGGCGCAGCACGCCCGGCTGACGCGGCAGACGGAGGAGCAGACCGAGGAGACGGAGAACATCGGCGCGGAAGTGCTGACGGATTATCACACGCTGGCCAAGCTGGATGAGATCCAGAGCCTGATCGAGCAGAATTATCTGGGGGATGTGGACAGCGACACGATGTCGGAGTATCTTTTCCTGGGAATCGCCTACGGCCTGGGCGACGAGTATTCAAACTATTATTCTCCGCCTGAGCTGGACGAGGTGCGGGATTCCTCCATGGGAGTGTATTTCGGGATTGGGATCACGATCGAGGAGGATGAGCAGACGCATGAGGTCCGGATCATCGAGGTGTATGAAGGGAGCCCCGCCGACGAGGCCGGGCTGGAGGCAGGCGACGTGATCCTGGCTGTGGACGGGACGTCGACCGAAGATCAGGATCTGGACGCGGTGACGGAGCTGATCCGCTCAGAGGAAGGAAGCTTTTCGATGAAGATCTCACGCGAGGGCGCCGGGGAGCTGGAGATGGATCTGAAGTGCGACACGGTGGAGCTGACTTTCGTCGAGTATGAGATGCTGGAGCACAAGATCGGCTACATCCGGATCACGAATTTTACGGGGAACGCGGTCAAACAGTTCCGGGCGGCGGTCGAGGACCTGCAGAAGCAGGGTATGGAGAGTCTGATCATCGACCTGCGGGACAATCTGGGCGGGCTGCTGGATTCCGTGAAAGCAATCCTGGACGACGTTCTTCCGGAAGGGTTGATCGTATACACGGAGAACAAGCAGAAAGAGCGCGAGGAGTATTTTTCCGACGAGAAGCAGCTGGTGGACTGCGAGATCGCGGTGCTGGTGAACGGCAATTCGGCGAGCGCGTCGGAGATCTTTGCCGGCGCGGTGCAGGATTATGAGCTTGGCCCGATCGTCGGGACGCAGACCTACGGCAAGGGCGTTGTGCAGGACACGTACACGCTGTCCGACGGTTCCGCGTTCAAGATGACGACGCAGAAATATTTCACGCCGAAGGGACAGGACATCGACGGGAACGGGATCACGCCGGATATCGTGGTGGAGGACGCGCCGGAGAGCGCGGATTCCGGAGAGACCGGGACTGTGGCGGACGCGGAGGATCCGATCCTTGAAAAAGCGGTCGAGGCGCTGGCGGCACAGGACGGATGACCGCCTGTACCTATTTGCGGGATAAATATGGACGATGAAATGAGCGATAACGGACAGGAGCAGACATGGAGAACAGAATCATTTTCCGCGAGATGCTGAGCGAGATCAAGGCGGCTTCCGATGTGCACGGCGGCCAGATCACGAAAGAGGAGATCCGGGAGATACTCTCCGGGATGCCTCTTATGGAGGAACATTTCGCGCTGATCTACGAGTATCTGGCGGGACAGAACATCCGTGTGACGGAAGAGCGCGAGGACAGCACGCAGAAAGTGGCTGCCGGGACAGACGGCGAGAGCGGGGGCCTTGGCGCATATCTGCACCGGCTGCTCGAGCTGGCGGAGGAATCCTTCGAGGATGAGCATGCGCTGCTCGGGCGCGTGATGCGCGGGGACGAGGCGGCGAAGGCACGTTTGATCGAGAGTTATCTGCCGCTGATCGGCGAGGCGGCCGGGAACTTTGAGAGCGAGGAGGTTCTTTTGGAGGACCTGATCCAGGAGGGCAATCTCGGATTGCTTGAGGCGCTCGATTCGCTGGGACAGTTCGACAGCCCGGCGGCGTGCAGCGCGCATATTTTAAATTCGATCAACGAGGCTATGGCGCAGGTGGTCATGGACAGCCGTGAGAAGCGGGAGGCGGACGGGAACATTGTCAGCCGGGTCAACCATCTGAACGAGGCGGTGAAGAATCTGGAGCGCGATCTTGAGCATAAAGTGACAGCCGAGGAACTGTCCGCCTACCTGGAGATGCCGCTGCAGGAGATCCGCGACATTCTGCGGATGTCCGGCGACCAGATCGAGCTGGACGGGGAGAAGTGACTGCAGATCAGACAGAGAAGATGCTTGCTTCAGGATGGGGAATCTGGCACAGAAAATTCGGAGGGGGACCTGAATTATGAAAAAGACGAAGATCATCTGCACGATGGGACCGAACGCGGACGACCGGGAGGTGCTGAAGGCGCTTGTGCGCAGCGGGATGGACGTCGCGCGTTTTAACTTTTCACACGGGACGCACGAAGAGCAGAAGGAGCGCTTCGACCAGCTCAAGAGCGTGCGCGAAGAGCTCAAAAAGCCGGTCGCGATCCTGCTGGACACGAAGGGCCCGGAGATCCGCACGGGGCTGCTTGCGAACGGCGGCAAGGTGACGCTCACGGAGGGCGCGGAGTTCGTCCTGACGTCGGAGCCTGTCGAGGGCGATGAGCGGCGGGTGAGCCAGACGTACCCGCAGCTGGCGCAGGATGTGAAGCCCGGGGATCGGATCCTGATCGACGATGGACTGATCGGGCTTGAGGTGAAGGAGATCCGTGGGACGGAGATCGTCTGTACGGTCTTAAACGGCGGCGAGCTGGGGCAGCGCAAGGGCATCAATGTCCCGAACGTGAAGGTCAGCCTCCCGGCGATCACCGAGAAGGACCGCGAGGATATCATCTTCGGCATCCAGCAGGGGATCGACTTCATCGCGGCGTCCTTTGTCCGCGACGCCGACGCGATCAAAGAGATCAAAAATATTCTGAAGGATTTCAATGCGGAGCACATCGACGTCATCGCGAAGATCGAGAACAGCGAGGGCATCGAGAACATCGACCGCATCATCAGCGCGGCGGACGGGATCATGGTCGCCAGGGGCGATATGGGCGTGGAGATCCCGGCGTACGAGGTGCCGCATGTGCAGAAGATGATCGTTCAGAAGTGCAACCGCAAATACAAGCCGGTCATCATCGCGACGCAGATGCTGGATTCCATGATCCGCAACCCGCGTCCGACGCGGGCGGAGGTGACGGACGTCGCGAACGCGATCCGCGAGGGCGCCGATGCGATCATGCTCTCCGGCGAGACCGCGATGGGCAGGTATCCGGTGGAGACCCTGCAGATGATGGTGCAGATCGCGGAGTCCACGGAGAGTTATCTGGATTATGAGACGATGCCGGATTATCGTTCCCTGCGCGGGGACGCGAACGTGTCGAGCGCGGTCGGCGTGGCGGCGGTGCGCACGGCGACGAATGTGCAGGCGAAGTGTATCGTCACCCCGACGATGTCGGGACAGACGGCGCGGCTGATGTCGAATTTCCGTCCGAAGATCCCGGTCTACGCGGTGACGCCGAACGACTGGGCGCAGCGCAAGATGCAGATCTATTGGGGCGTTGTTCCGCTGAAAGGCTACACAGAGGATACGACGGAGCACATCATCTCCCACGCGATGTACGTGGTGCGCAGGGAGGGCTACGTGGAGAGCGGCGACCTTGTCGTCTTCACGGCGGGCGACCCGGCCACGAATATCGTCAGAGGCAAGGGCGCGATGACGAATATGATGCACGTGATCCAGGCAAAATAAGAAAAACTTAATAATATTTTGGCAGGAATTTAAACAGCTTCTGTTATACTGGACGGGAGATAGGGCATACGGTCAGTACAGAAGCTGTTTTTGCGGCAGTTTTGTCCACAGGTTTAGGGCGGCCGTTGGAGACATGGTTATATTTGAGAAAGACAAAGTCTGGAAAATGGGAGGGAGAACGGATATGTACAGAATTCTGGTTTGCGACGACGAGAAGGAGATCGTGGATGCGATTGAGATCTACCTGGCACAGGAGGGGTTTGAGGTGCTCAAGGCGTACGACGGGGAGCAGGCGCTGGAGATCCTGAAGAATGAGAAGGTGCACCTGCTGATCCTGGATATCATGATGCCGAAGCTGGACGGGATTCACGCGATCATGAAGATACGAGAAGAGAGCAGCATTCCGATCATCGTCCTCTCAGCGAAGACGCAGGACACGGACAAGATTCTGGGACTGAACCTTGGCGCGGACGATTACGTGGCGAAGCCGTTTAATCCGCTTGAGCTGATCGCGCGCGTGAAGTCGCAGATCCGGCGCTACACAAGTTTCGGTTCGGCGTCCAAGGCGGCGGAGTCCGAGAAGATCTACAGCACCGGCGGCCTTGTGATCAACGACGACCGCAAGGAGGTCACGGTGGACGGCGAGCGCGTGAAGCTCACGAGGATCGAGTACAACATCCTGCTGTTTCTGGTGCAGAACAAGGGCAAGGTCTTCTCCATCGATCAGATCTATGAGCAGATCTGGCAGGAGGACGCGTACGGCGCGGACAATACGGTGACGGTGCACATCCGCCACATCCGCGAGAAGATTGAGATCGACCCGAAGAACCCGCGGTACCTGAAGGTGATCTGGGGGATCGGTTATAAGGTGGAGAACCTCTGATTTTTATACGTTAAAGCGGCGTCGGCTGTGATAGTCCGCTGTCCGCCGATAGTCCTCCTTACATCTGCCTGCCTGCGTCGGACTGCATCCGTCTCAGATCAGACATCTGTGTCGGACATGTCGGAACAGCCGGACCACCACAGTCCTCCGCCGAGCAGTGCATCGCAGCCGTAGACAGGAACCACAGGGATTTCCGGGGCTTTTCCGGCACAAACCGAAGAAAGAGAATCTTTCGTTTCCCAATATGTATCTACGGTTTTGCCGGGAAAGTTCCCAGGAAGGGTACCGTGCGGTTTCGTCCGGATAATAGGGGTAGTATATACAGATGAAAGAAACTATGAGAAATCTCATATATAACAGAGGAATAAAACTCGCCCTGATCGTTCTGCAGGTGATCCTCGTCGGCGTTCTGGCTTACTGTGTGCTGAATATCGGGTTTTGGACCGAGGGGAATTACAGCCTGCGCGAGATGTCGCGGAGCTACGAGGAGACGGATCTGTTTTTCCGGCAGGTGGACCAGATCATCACGAACAAGATCCGTGGACAGCAGAACGACGAGCTGTTCGAGCAGGACGGAGAGGTCGATCTGGAGAAAGGAATCGACATCCAGTCCTATGGGGTGGATGCGAGCTCCGTGCAGGATATGAACACGACCTATCGGCTGGGAGATCTGTTGGATTTCGCGGAGAGCGGAGGGCGCGAGCGGCTGCATAAGGCGATCGAGGATGCGGTGGAGCACCAGGGAGAGAACGGGCGGGACGCCGGCGAACGGCTGGATGAGCAGTCGGCGGAGCTGGAGACGATCCTTCCGGTCACAGGCATCTCTCTGTCCGAGTGTTCGAGATGGTATTCGGATTCCGCGAATTTTGTGCTGAATATGTATATGCGTCTGGACGAGGTGTGCGAGGAGCTGTACGCGCGGTATGCGGAGTATACGACCGTGCAGGAGGAGGACTGGTCGCGGGAGGCTCCAAGCAATCTGCGCTACTGCGTGGAGAACACGGCGACCGGAGAGTTGTACACGAACGCCGGGGCGGACAGCTATGAGGCGGCGGTCAAGAAGATACAGGCGGACGCGGACTTTTCCGGTCTGTACGAGGGCGAGCGGAGCTTCAATATCATGACGGCCAATCCGGAGCATCTGCTGAACGCGGAGGCGTCGGAGTGGTTCATGGCAGAGCGCTTCGTCGGCACGAACGAGAAGGTATATCTTGCGGTGAACACGGACTACCCGGTGCGGGACGCGCTGCGGACATACGCCGACGTGTTTTCGCACAGAGAGAACATCATTGCGCTCTCCCTGGCGGGCGTTGTGCTAAGCGCGCTGTTTCTTGCCGCGGGACTGGTCCTGTCCGTACTGGGCGCTGGGAGAGAGCGGAAGACAGAGGAGATCCGGCTGACAAAATTTGACCGCGTCCCAGCCGAGCTGGCGGCAGGGATCCTTGTCGTGCTCATCGTGCTGTGCGTGTTCCTGTTTTTCCGGGTCCTGGCGGGACCGGATGGAACGGAGAGAAAAGACCGGATATTCGCTTCCGCTATCGTGATGTTCGGATACCTGACGGCGCTCACCGGGGCGCTCAGTCTGGCGCGGCGCGTCCGGGCGCGGACGATCTGGAAAAATAGTGTGGTGTTCCTTCTGGTGCGCACCTGGAAGAAGGTCACGGCGGCGCGCGCGGCGTCCGGACAGCTGTTGTTCTTCTATATTATTTTCTTTATTTTGAATTTTGCGTTCCTGCTGTTCGGCAGGGTCGGCATTTTTATGGTGTTCGTACTGGATATGGCGGTGCTGCTCTATCTGCTGCGCGATATGGCGGGCAAACAGAGCGTCTACGACGGGATTCACCAGATCTCAAAGGGGGATCTCGCCTACAAGATCGATACGGCTGCGCTGCAGGGCGAGACTTACGAGATGGCGAAGGCGGTTAACGAGATGGGGGATGGGCTGCAGAAGGCGGTCGACGCGATCGTGCGCAACGAGCGCCTGAAGGCGGAGCTGATCACGAACGTGTCGCATGACATCAAGACGCCGCTCACTTCGATCGTAAACTACGTCGATCTGCTCAAGCGGGAGAACCTGCCCGGGGAGCGGGTGCAGCGCTACATCGAGGTGCTGGATCAGAAATCCCAGAGACTCCGGCAGCTGACCGAGGATCTTGTGGAGGCGAGCAAGATCAGCTCCGGGAACATTGAGCTGCAGATGGTGCGGATGCAGCTGCAGAGCATGCTGCAGCAGGCGTACGGAGAGTTTCAGGATCGCTTCGAGGAGCGCTCTCTGACGCCGGTCTGGGAGATGGAGAAGGAGCCGGTCTGCATCATGGCCGACGGCAGGCAGCTCTGGAGGATATTGGAAAACCTGTTCGGAAATATATACAAGTACGCGGCGGAGGGGACGCGCGTCTACATCGAGCTGTACACGGAAGACGGCAGGGCGTTTCTCTCCCTGCAGAATACTTCGAGAGAGAAGCTTGCGCTGGACGACGCGCAGGAGCTGGCCGGGCGCTTCGTGCGCGGCGACAAGAGCCGGAGCACGGAGGGCAGTGGGCTTGGGCTTTCGATCGCGCAGAGCCTGGTCGAACTGCACGGCGGGACGTTCGAGATCGCGGCGGACTGTGACCTGTTCCGCGTGACGATCGGGTTCCCGGTTGCGGTATAGTGACCCGGGCAGACCATACATGCCACAGACGCGTCTGCAAGCAGCCGCCCGCATCATAGATGCTTCTGTCTGTGGCTTGGCTGGGCGTTTGCCCATCCGCCAAATAGGAATATCCAGACCTTGACAAATAAATTTGTCCGATCTGCCTCTTCCTATTTGATGTATGGCTGAACTTATTATAAAAAATCTGTAAATTCGCGGGCGCGGACATTGACTTTTGGAGGCTTTCGCAGTAAATTTGAACCATCGTAGCTACTCTGTGTTCTGACGGTTCCTGCAGTATTTGTCATGGTCTGCGCGGAACGTTGTTATCTTTAGGATTGACGGGGCGATTTTATATGAAAAGACGTTTTATGGAGTTTATGGCGGGGCGGTATGGCGCGGATCAGCTTTCCAGATTCATGTTGGGAGTGGTGGTCGTCTGCCTGGTCCTGAATATTTTTACGCGCTGGCAGATTCTGTATCTGCTCTCGCTGGTGATCCTGGGTATCTGTTATTTCCGCATGTTTTCCAGGAACTACGCGCAGCGCAGCGAGGAGAACCGGCGGTACCTTGCCTCCACGCAGAAGCTGCGCGGCTGGTTCACGAAGCGGAAGTACCGCATCGAGCAGAGTAAAGAATTTCATATTTATAAGTGTCCATCCTGCGGGCAGAAGATCCGCATTCCGCGCGGCAAGGGCAAGATCTGTATCACCTGCCCAAAGTGCGGGAAAGAGTTTGAGAAGAAGAGCTGAAGCGTATCCGCCCGAAGCGTGGGCGTGAGTCTGAGAAGAAGAGCCGGGAAAATGTTCGGATATATCTATGTGAATGAGCAGGAGCTCAAACTGAAAGAATATACGGCATACCGCAGCTTTTACTGCGGATTATGCCGTAATTTGCATCTGAGGTATGGACGGACCGCTCAGATGATGTTAAACTATGACCTGACGTTTCTTGCGCTGTTGCTGACGGGGTTGTACGAGCCGGAGACGCGGCAGGAGGAACGGCGGTGCGTTCCGCATCCGGCGCGCAGGCATCCGATGGTGGCGAATGCCGCGATTGACTACGCGGCGGATATGTGCGTTCTTCTCTCGTGGCAAAAGCTGAGGGACGACTGGGCGGATGAGCGCAAACTGGCGCGGCGCGCGGCAGCGGCCCGCCTGCATTCGGCGTACCGGAAACTGGCGAAGATCTATCCGCGGCAGGCGAAGGCGCTGGAGGAGAACATCCATGCGCTTCATGAGGCAGAGCAGAGCGGTCTGCGTGACATCGACACGGTGTCCGGGCTCACCGGACAGTTCCTTGCCGAGATCTTTGTCTGGAAAGAGGACGCGTGGGAGCAGGATCTGCGGACGATGGGTTTTTACCTGGGGAAATTCATTTATCTGATGGATGCGCTCGAGGATCGGGAGAAGGACGCGAAGCGAGGAAACTACAATCTCTTTTCTCAGGCTGGTTTCATCTGGGGGACGGATCGGGAGAAGGAGATCGAGGCAATTCTGACTGACATGATGGCAAAGGCGGCGCGGGCGTTCGAGCGGTTGCCGGTGCTGGAGCACGCGGAGATTATCCGCAACATCCTGTACTCCGGGGTCTGGTGCAAGTACGCGGCGTTGCGCGCGCGGACGGAAAAGAAAGCCGATTTAGCCGGAGCGCCTGGGCGGGCAAAAGAGAGATAGACCGCGGGAGTAATACGGCGGCAGAGGAAGATAAAATATTATGAAAAATCCGTATACGGTACTGGGTGTGCCGGAGAACGCGTCGGAGGAGGAGATCAAGAAAGCCTACCGCGCGCTCAGCAGAAAATATCACCCGGACGCAAATATCAACAATCCAAACAAGGCGCAGGCCGAGGAGAAGTTCAAGGAGATCCAGCAGGCGTACCAGCAGATCATGCAGGAGCGCGAGGGCGGCGGAAGTTATGGCGGCTACGGTCCCGGGAGCTCCAGAGGCTACGGTGGTTACGGCGGCGCCGGGGACTTCGGCGGATTCGGGGGCTTTGGAGGCTTCGGCGGTTTTGGCGGGAACGCCCGGCAGGATGCGAACTGGTCCGAGGAGGACGTGCGGATGCAGGCGGCCGAGAACTACATCCGGAGCCGGCATTTCGCGGAGGCGCTGCATGTGCTCTCCGAGATCGAGCTGCACAACGCGCGCTGGTTTTACTTAAGCGCGATGGCGAACGCCGGTCAGGGCAACAACGTGCTTGCGAAGGAACACGCGCAGCGGGCCGTCTCGATGGAGCCGGACAACGCGTTGTACCAGCAGTTCCTGTCGCAGCTTGAGAACGGCGGGCAGTGGTACCGCACGATGGGCGAGACCTACGGCAGCCCGATGGCCGGATCAGGCGATTGGTGTATGCGGCTGTGCATGCTGAACGCGCTCTGCGGCTGTTGCTGCGGCCGCCCTGTCTTGTGCTGTTAATGAAAGATAGAAATTTATTTGACCATTAAAAATGAAGATTCGTGCAAAGAAGTGATTGCGCCGGGTCTAGATGGAGACCAATATGAGAAAGGATAAAAAGGAATACAAAATAGAGCTGGATTATCTTCGCTTGCTGGCATGTTATCTGGTGATCGTGTCCCATCTGGATTGTATGGTTGTATTTGAATTAGACTATGCGCAATGGGATATGGCCAATATTATATATGCTACAAGAAATGCCTGTGTTCCGATTTTCTTTGTTCTGACCGGTATTTTGGTTTTGAGGTATCCGAACGACTTAAGGAAAAGCATAAAAAAGGCGTTGCGTTTATTGGCGAGCTGGGCAATAACGGCCGCCTTCTTTTCCTGTCTGAAGATGTATCAGGGAGATACCGGCATATCAGTGTACAGGGTAATCGTTGACAGTATCGCTAATCCGAATGCGCATTTATGGTTTCTGCCTGTTATGATAGGGATATATTTATTGATACCGGTAATATCTCAGATCTGTAAAGAAGAAAAGATAATAAAATATTATCTGATACTCTGGGCGGGAGTATTTATACTAAAGGACACAATGGTATCCATGGCGACATTTACGGGAAAAATTTTTCATTTTAATTATGAAGTTCTTATAAAATTATTTGAAACCTTTTCGATTTCAGACGTATATTCATATACGGGATATGTTGTTCTGGGATATTATTTATATTATATATTTGAGAAGAAAATACATATTTCTGTCTTGATATCAGGGTTGCTCTTGAGCATTATCATTCCCTGTTGGTTGAATTGTAAGAGTGTTGCTATGCTTGGAGAGAGGCTGATTAATGTATGGCAGTATACGTCTGTATGGGCAGTGGTGGAAACTTGCTGCATAACGTTGATTTTTAAAGATTATGTTTCTAAATGGAAATGTAAAAACGAAACAGTGAGAAGAATGATACGATATGCATCAGCGAGTACATTTTTCGTTTATTTGATACATCCTGCTTTTACAGGGCGGTTATATGAAAAAATGAATAGTGGAAATATTGCGATAACGATTCCTGTACTAGGATTATGTGTTATGCTGATTTGTATACTGATGAAATGTCTTATCGATGTTGTGTTTCATAAAATCGCAGCCTTTCGGAAGAATTGAGAATATTAAAGTAATAGGAGGACTTCACAATGAGCAATTACGAGATCGAGACCAAATGCATCCAGTCCGGCTGGCAGCCGAAGACCGGGGAACCGAGGCAGCTCCCGATCTACCAGAGCACGACCTTCAAGTATGACACGACCGACCAGATGGGCAAGCTCTTCGACCTGGAGGCGGATGGATATTTCTACACGAGGCTGCAGAATCCGACGAACGACGCGGTAGCGGCGAAGATCGCCGACCTGGAGGGCGGCGTCGCGGCTATGCTCACGGCGTCCGGGCAGGCGGCCACGTTCTACGCGGTGTTCAACATCTGCGAGGCAGGCGACCATGTGATCTGCGGCTCCGCGATTTACGGCGGAACCTTCAACCTTTTGGGCGTCACGCTGAAGAAGCTGGGCATCGAGTGCACCTTCGTCGATGTGGATGCGGACGAGGAGACGCTTGAGAAGGCCTTCAGGCCGAACACGAAGGCTGTGTTCGCCGAGAGCATTTCAAATCCGGCGCTTGTCATTCTGGACATTGAGAAGATGGCGCGCCTGGCGCACGCGCACGGCGTTCCGCTGATCGTGGACAACACCTTCGCGACTCCGGTGAACTGCCGCCCGTTTGAGTGGGGCGCGGACATCGTGACGCATTCGACGACAAAGTACATGGATGGCCACGCGCTGCAGGTCGGCGGGGCGATCGTGGACAGCGGCAACTTCGACTGGGAAGCGCACTCCGACAAATATCCGGGTCTCACGACGCCGGACGAGTCTTATCACGGGATCGTCTATACAAAGAAGTTTGGCAAGGCGGCCTACATCACGAAGGCGACGTCGCAGCTTATGCGCGACCTTGGCGCGATTCCGTCGCCGATGAACTGCTTCCTTCTGAACAACGGGCTGGAGACGCTGCCACTGCGCGTGGAGCGCCATTGCTACAATGCGCAGAAGGTCGCGGAATACCTTGACGCGCATGAGATGGTTGCGAAGGTGAACTTCGCGGGCCTTCCGGGGGACAAGTACCACGCGCTTGCGCAGAAGTACATGCCGAAGGGCACCTGCGGCGTGATCTCCTTCGAGCTCAAGGGCGGCAGGGAGCCGGCCGTGCGCTTCATGGATTCCCTGAAGCTGGCTTCGATCGCGACGCACGTCGCGGACGCGAAGACCTGCGTCCTGCACCCGGCGAGCCATACGCACCGCCAGATGACGGATCAGCAGCTGGCCGAGGCCGGAATTTCTCCGGGTCTCATTCGTCTCTCCATCGGCATCGAGAATGTGAAGGACATCATCGCCGATCTGGAGCAGGCGCTCGCGCGGGCGGGAGAGCTCTCCGATGAAGCTTTGGGAGATGTTTCTGCAGGTTGTCTTCATCATGCAGGTAAGCAGTTTTATGACGTTAAGCCACCTGAGGAGTTTTTCTGAAAAATAAATTTGGAGTGCGGCGCTTATGCGCCGCCTTTTTATTCGGTTCTGGAAGATTCTTTCATATTTTGAAAAAGGAGACAGAAATTTTCTTTGACGAAATAATTTGCGAAAGAGTTCCTATGGTATACTCAAGATGAAACATGAACAGGGAAAACGATTTCGTAAACAAAGACGTTTAGGACAGATGGCGTTCGGCCGTCTGCTTTGTGTTAGAAAAATCAGAAAATAACCGACTTTAGAGAAAAAGACCGAAGGAAAAATATTTCGGGGGGGGGCAAATGAGTATGTACAACCTTCTTCTCGGACTGCAGGGATTGACGACGCTGGTCGTCTTTGCCGAGTTCATTTACATTTTCAGTCATTCATTTTCACGCCATCGGATGGTTCTCATGCTGCTGACGCTTGCGGCATGGGTGAACAACGCGGGCTATTTTGTTGAGATCGTTGCCACGACGAAGGAGGCGGCGCTTGTCGGGACCAAGGTCTGTTATCTTGGGAAGTCCTTCATGCCGCTTTTGATTCTGATGTTCGTGCTGAATTACTGCAGGATAAATGTCTCCAGTATCACCTATGCCGTTCTGGCTTTTTTTCATTTTGGAGTCTGGGGTCTCGTCCTGTCCTGCGAACGCCACGAGTTGTTTTACACCAGCATTGATTTTGTAGATGAAGGGATCTTTCCGCACCTTGTGCTGGGACACGGGCCGATGTACTATGTGTTTATCGGATTCGCCGGGGTGTATTTCCTTGTGGCCGCCGGATGCATGCTGTGGAGATTCCGCGTGGAGAAAAACACGCGCAGGAAAAATCAGCTTCTGGGAATGTTCGCGACGCTGCTGGTGGCTGTGGCGGGGCTGGCGTTTGTCGTGGCGGGCGTCACGGGAGGTTTTGACACGACGGCTCTGGCGTATGCGATCGCTTCGCTCCTGCTCCTGTGGGGAATGACGCGCTACGATTTTCTGGATATCGTCGTCGAGGCAAAGGAGTACTGCATGAACCAGCTCAGCGAGGGGCTGGTCGTTCTGGACTCAGAGTACCAGCTGCTGTACGAGAACAAGCTGGGGACCGAACTTGTGCCTGAGATCTCGAAGGATGTGTTTATGCAGGATTATCTGTTTAAGGACGACCGGGTCTACAAGCCGGTGCGGCAGGAGCTGGAGCCGCAGAAGGGCAAGAAGGTATACATGTGCCTCTTCAAGGATGTCACGGACAGCTACCACTATGAGGAGCACCTTGAACATGAGGTGGCGATCCAGACGAGCAAGGTGGAAGAGCGCAGCAGGAAGATGGAGCAGATGTCGATCCAGGTCGTCCGCGCACTGGCGGACACGATCGATGCCAAGGACAAATATACAAAGGGACATTCCACGCGCGTGGCCCGCTACGCGGTGCGCCTGGCGAAGGAGCTGGGATACTCCGAGGAGGAGCTGAGCAATCTGCGGAACGTCGCGCTGTTGCATGACATCGGCAAGGTCAGCGTTCCGGACTCCGTGCTGAACAAGCCGGACAAGCTCACGGACATTGAGTATGAGGTCATCAAATCGCACGCCGCGGTGGGCGGAGATATTCTGAGCAACATCGCCGTGCTTCCGGGGCTGAAGGAGGCGGCGCGTTACCATCACGAGCGCTACGACGGCAAGGGCTATCCGGAGGGGCTGAAGGGCGAGGAGATCCCGGAGATCGCGCGCATCGTGTGCATCGCCGACGCCTACGACGCGATGAGTTCCAGGAGAGTGTACCGCAACAGCCTTTCCAGGGAGAAGATCCGGGAAGAACTGGTGAAGGGAAAAGGCACGCAGTTTGATCCGGATTTCATAGAAGTATTCCTGCGCCTGTTTGACGAAGGGAAGCTCCAGGAGGAAGACAGCACGATCGAGCGGATCGACGCGGAGAAAGCGCAGAGCGTCCTTCGTGAGATCATGAAGAGCGTGAAGGAAGAGAAGGTGAAGGATCGCGACCGCGATACGCTGACGGGCCTGATGCTCCGCTATGAGGGCGAGAGGGCGATCGGCGACGCGATGCAGGATATGGTCGGCTGCCTCTGCGTGATCGACGTCGACGACCTCAAGAAGCTGAACGACCAGAAGGGTTATCTGGCCGGAGACCATGTGCTCAAGGAGACGGGAGATCTCTTAAAGAAGTACGAAGAAAGCAGCATTCTGTGCAGGTCCGGCGGGGATGAGTTCCAGATGTTCATTCTGGGCGCGGACAAGGCGCAGGCGGAAGAGATCGTGAACGAGCTGCTGGAGAACTTTGAGAAAAAGAAAAAAGACGACGAACTGCTGCAGGCCGTATCGCTGTCCGTCGGCATTTGCGCCTGCAGGAAGCAGGATACGTTCAGCAGCGTCCAGAAAAGGGCGGAAAAAGCGCTCTATTATGTCAAGCAGAACGGAAAATCCGGTTATTATACCTATCAGAGGAAGAGCGAGCGCGCGGGCGAGATCTCTAAAGTGGACATGGATCGCCTGATCGAGAGACTGAAGAACAGCGGAAATTATCAGGGGGCGCTTGACGTGGAGTATCCCCTGTTTACGAAGCTGTATAAGTATATAAAGAATCTGGAGAAGCGCTACGGATATGAGTTCAACCTTGCGCTTGTCACATTGGAGCCGCGGACGGCGGTGAGAGTGGACGAGCAGGAGAAGGCGATGGCGTGCATGGAACAGGCGATCCGCTCCACGATCCGCAGCACGGACATCTGTTCGCGTTACAGCGGGCTGCAGTTCCTTGTGGTGTTCGCGAACATCGGGGAGAACAACATCCGGCCGGTGATGAGCCGCATCATCGAGAATTATCTCAAACACTATCACGGCGAGATGATGGAGGCCTCCTACGAGGTGGCAGACATGAAGCTTGCGGAGGAGGAAGCGGCGGCAAGTTCAAAAAAGTAAAGGAAGATAAGAATATAGGAATAAAGCGGTCACAACGCTTCGTTCGGTACCCTGTTAAAAGTCCAAACGAGACGCTGCGGCCGCCTTTTCTATGCCGGAAATCGTTCTCCTGCTTCGAGCAGAAGACAAATATGTTTCACTGCTCCTGAAAAATGAGATTACTCCGGCTGCTCAGATAAGCAGTGCGGGCACTTGCTCGCTTCAATGTGAATCTCAGACTTGCAGAACGGGCAGATCTTCGTTGTGGGAGCTTCCGCCGGCGCGGGCTTATGCAGTTTGTTGATCGCCTTGATCAACATGAAGAGCACGAAGGCGGTCAGCAGAAACTGTACGATGATCTGGATGAAGTTGCCGTAGGCGATCACAGGAGCCCCGGCTTCCTGAGCGGCTGCCAGGGATGCGTATTTGCCTCCGTCGAGGGCGATCATCATGTCCGCAAAGTTGATCTTTCCGGTGAGAAGCGAGACGACGGGCATCACGACATCGTTCACGAGAGAGTTGACGATATTGCTGAACGCGCCGCCGACCACGACGCCGACCGCCATGTCGATGACATTTCCGCGCATCACGAACGTTTTGAATTCCTGAAAGATTTTGCTCATAGATACCTCCTTTTGTCGATGTTAATGATATCTTAATGATTATAGCATGGTTGTTCGGGAAAATCTATGCTATACTGAAGAAAACAGACAAAAAATAACAGTCGTTCGACCATGCCGTGCCGCAGACGTACCGACGCGCGGTGTGAGGCCAGTTTTCCGGATATGGCCGAACCTGGGAGGGATATCGTGCGTTTTATGCATATCGCGGACGTGCATCTTGGCGCCGCGCCGGATCATGGATATTTGTGGGCGAAGGACCGCGGGCGGGAGCTGTGGGAGAGTTTCCGGCGCTGCATCGCGGACGCCAATGAGAAGAAGGTCGATCTGCTGCTGATCGCGGGGGATCTGTTTCACCGGCAGCCGGAGATCTCTGAGCTCCGGGAGGTGAATTATCTGTTCTCCACGCTGCAGCAGACAGTGGTCGCGCTGATCGCCGGGAATCATGACTATCTGAAGCAGGGATCTCCCTACCTCAGCTTTCCCTGGAATGAGAACGTGATCGGACTGTTTTCGCCGGAGTGCGAGCGCGTCCGGCTTCCGGCCCTGCGCACGGAGATCTACGGTCTGAGCTATCACGCGCAGGAGATTCCGGAACCGAAGTACGACACGCTGCAGGCGGAGCCCGGCGACTATTTCAAGATCCTGCTGGCGCACGGCGGGGATGCGGAGCACATTCCGATGCGGAAGGACCGCCTTGCCGGAGCGGGGTTTGACTACATCGCGCTGGGACATATCCACAGGCCGCAGGTGTTTATCCGGAACCTGGCGATGTATCCGGGCGCGCTGGAGCCGATCGACTGCAACGACCTGGGCTCGCACGGCTATGTGATCGGGGAAACGCACCGGCACGACGTGAAGCTCTCATTCGTGGAGAGCGCCGGGAGACAGTACCGGCAGGAGGAGCTCACCGTCACGGAGGAGGACACCGTTTACTCCGTCCGGGAGAAGCTGTCGGAGCTGATTCGCCGCTGCGGCGCGCAGCATACATACCGGATCGCGCTGGTCGGGGAGCGCCATCCGCAGTTTCGTCCAGACATCCGCGAGTATATGAAGTGCGGGCGGATCCTGGAGGTCGCGGATAAGACCGTTCCGGCGTTTCACATGGAAGAGCTGCGCCGGCAGTACCGGGGTCAGCTTGTGGGGAATTACATCGAGAGCTTCGGGGACGCTCCGCGGGGGCTGATCGAGGAGAAGGCGCTGCGCTATGGGTTGGAAGCGCTGCTGTACACGGAGGACAGGTGAACGACACAGATACCGATGGGATTCGGGGCGCACACAGAGCCGCGCTTTCGTGTGAACAGGGAGTACGAGACATATGGAGATACGCGAGCTTCTTCTGAAGCATTATGGAAAATTTGAAAATCACAGGATCCTGCTCAAGCCCGGCGTGAACGTCATCTACGGGGGAAACGAGACCGGGAAGACGACGATCCATTCGTTCATCACCGCGATGCTCTTCGGGCTTTCCCGCGCGCGCGGGAAGGCGGCGAAAAGCGACGAGTACCAGATCCGGCAGCCGTGGGATGCGCCGGGAGCGTTTCTGGGGAGCATGAAGGTAGAGAGCCGGGGGCAGATCTACCGGATCGACCGCTGCTTCGACCACAGCGCGCAGCAGCTTGCCGTGACCTGTGAGACGACGATGTGGGAGTCGCCCCAGCCGGAGCAGGCGCTGGAGGTGCTGCTTGGGGGCGTCGGTGAGGCCGCCTATGTCAACACGCTGTGCATTCCGCAGTCGGGCGCGCAGACCGGAGAGGCGCTCGCGCAGGAGCTGCGCCGCTATATGATCAACAGCGACGGCGCGCCGGGCGGGCAGATGGACGTCTCCCGCGCGCTGCAGAATTTGCGCAGGCGGAAGAAGCAGGTAGAGCAGCAGAAGAAAAAGGACGATGAGATCACGGAGGGCAGGATCGCGGAGAAGCAGGCGAAGGCCGAGGCGCTGCGCGGCGAGATCGACCTGCTGAGACGGCAGTGCGGGAGTGTGTCGCGGGGGCGCAAAGAGGAGAACCGCTTTTCCGACCGTTCAGGAGGAGCCGAAAACCGATATGCCGGGTCTGCTCCGGGAAAGCGGGGCAGTCGTGCGGGCGTGCCGGATGGAAGGTTGGGCATGCCGGACAGAAGGCAGGCCGAACCCGGATATACAGACCGGCAGATGCAGGGGATGCAGTCGCGTGTGCAGGAAAAGGACGACGAGGCGTTCTATAGGAAGAGCCGTCTGGCGATCCGCGTTCTGCTTCTGATCACAGGGATTCTCTGTCTGGCGGCGGCCTGGCTGCTGAAGGATATGAAAGTGCGCATTGAGCTTGGCGCCTGCGGCGTATTCTTTCTGGCGATGATCGTTCCGGTAAAGCTGATGTTCCGTTCGGAGGAGGAAGAGCCGGACTACAGGGAAGCCGCCGGATGGCAAACTCAGACTGGATATGATGAGAGAGCGATGCGCCAGGGAGGCTCCGGCGGGGCCGGAGGGCAGAGCCTGCAGGGGAGGCCTGCGGACTTTGGACAGCCGATGGACCGAAGAGATTACTATCTTGGGGAGGAGATCCGTCGGCGCGAGGAGGAGTATCGGAAGCTTCAGGATGAGCTGGAAGCGCTGTACCAGAGTCATGTCCGGATCGAGGGAGCGGACACGGAAATCGCGGCGCTGACGCTGGCGATCGACCGCATCTGCGATCTGTCCTCCGGCATTTATGCGCAGTCCGGGAGACAGCTAAATGAGCGCGCCTCCGAGATCCTTTCGGAGCTCACACAGGGGCGCTATGATCGCATCCTGTTGGATGAGACGGCGGAGGTGCGGATCCACACGCCGTCCCGCGTACTTGGCTTGCACCAGGTCAGCGGAGGGACGATGCAGCAGATCTACTTTGCGCTGCGCATGGCGGCCGCGGAGCTGCTCTGCGGGGAGAACCGCCTGCCTATTTTGTTGGACGAACCCTTCGCCCTCTACGACGACGACCGCCTCGAGGCAGCCCTCCGCTGGTTCAAGGACTGCGGCCGCCAGGTCATCATCTTCACCTGTCAACGGCGGGAACAGGAGATATTACAGCGGATTCATTCATAAGGAATATTCTGTCCGTATTCATTTCCTATCTTATCTGTGTTTTTCGAGGAACGCGTTGATGCGGTCCGTCGGATTGAGCAGATCGCTCACCGAGCCGTCGTGGTTCAGCGTGTCGATCAGCAGAGCGATGTATTTGCTCAGGTCGCAGCCCGTGTAGTACGGCTTCTGCAGAAGCTCCGGCGTCTGGTAGACGAGATTTGTCGTCAGCATGGAGTAGAACAGACCCTGCTCATGGGCGCGGTCGAATTTCTCCAGGCCGTTCGTGAACAGACCAAAGGTAGAGCAGATGAAGATCCTGGCGGCGTTGCGGCTTTTCAGCTCCGCGGCGACGTCGAGCATGCTGTCGCCGGAGGAGATCATGTCGTCGAGGATGACGACGTCCTTGCCGCTCACGTCGGAGCCAAGGAATTCGTGCGCCACGATCGGATTTCGCCCGTTCACGATATGCGCGTAGTCGCGGCGCTTGTAGAACATGCCCATGTCGACGCCGAGCACGTTCGCCATGTAGATCGCGCGGCCTGCGGCGCCCTCATCCGGGCTGATGATCATCAGATGGTCCGGATCGACTTTGAGATCCGGGGCCGCCTTGAAGAGTCCCTTGATAAACTGGTAGACCGGCTGCACCGTCTCAAATCCGTGCAGCGGGATCGCGTTCTGTACCCGTGGATCGTGCGCGTCGAACGTGAGGATATTGTCCACGCCCATCTTCACGAGCTCCTGCAGCGCGAGCGCGCAGTCCAGCGACTCTCGGCTGTTGCGCCGGTGCTGGCGGCTCTCATAGAGGAAAGGCATGATGACGTTGATGCGGCGCGCTTTTCCGCCGACAGCGGCGATGATGCGCTTCAGATCCTGAAAATGATCGTCCGGGGACATGTGATTTGTATGTCCGCACAGAGAGTAGGTGAGGCTGTAATTGCAGACGTCCACGAGGATGTAGAGATCGTCGCCGCGGACCGTGTCGTTGATGACGCCCTTCGCTTCACCGGTGCCGAAGCGCGGCACGCTGGCGTCGACGAGATAGGAGTCTCTGGAATAGGTCTGCAGAAGCGGGCTTCCGAGATGTTCGTGCTCACGCTCCTTGCGCCACTGGACGATGTGGGCGTCGATCTTTTTCCCCAGCGTCTCACAGCTCTTCAGCGCGATGATACCAAGCTCCCCGACCGGGATCGTTTCAAGATTTCTCTCATTGGCAGACTGAAATTCCATTGGTAAGCTCCTCTTCTGACAGATATTTTCAGTTCATTTATATACCCGTTCCGGGTGCCGGTCAAGCGTTTCCGGACAATATTTTCTTTTTTATACGGATATCTTCCCCGATCATGCGGAGCATGATGTAATCGCTGGAGATACGCGAGAAAACGCGCTCCCCGTAGGTGTCGGCAAAGATCTCCAGAGAGAGGTTCGTCGAGATCAGCGTGCTCTTTTTGTGCAGGATCCGTTCGTTGAGCAGATGGAACAGTTCGGAGCAGACGAAAGCGTTCGCGAGCTCCGTCCCGAGGTCGTCGATGATCAGCAGGTCGCAGTCAAAAATATGTTCCTCCATATCCGACTGCGCGTAATCCTCTTTTCTGCGGAACGCGGAGTCCGCAAACAGTTCGAAGAGGCTGAAAGAGGAAAAATAGACCACGGAATGCGCGCTTTCCAGAAGCTCCTTCGCGATGCAGTTCGCGAGGAAGGTCTTGCCGAGCCCTGTGTTGCCGTAGAGAAAAATATTTTCGAATCTGCGATCGAAGTCCTGCACGAAGCGGCGGCATTCCATAAGGGCGTGCGCGGCCGTCTGCCGCGCCGTAGAGCCGGTGAGCGGATCGATGAACTGATCGGAGTAGAGATCCAGCGAAAAAGTGGAAAAATTTTCTTCCGCGACGATCCCCCGCAGGTTGGACTGCGTGTACAGCAGATCGATGGCCGCCTGCTTGAAACAATGGCAGCGCGCGGAACCGATGTAACCGCTGTCCTGACAGTCGGCGCAGCGGTAGCGGGGCGCCAGGTAATCCTCCGGATATCCCGCTTCGCGCATGAGCGCTGCCTTCCGAGCGGACAATTCGGCGATCTGCGCGCGCAGCCCCTCCACAGAGGCGGATTCGTCCGACAGAAGCCTGCGGGCGCACGCCGTGCTCGCGGACGCGATGCGCGCGTCGAGCCGGGACAGCTCAGGAATCTTTTCGTAGACTTCCTCCGTGCGCGCGGCAAGCTCCCGCTGGTTTCGGTTCTGCTGCCTCTGGTAGTCCCGCATGATCGTGTTGTATTGTGCGTTTGTCAGTCCCATATCTGTTCTCCGAAATAAGCCTCAGCCTACTGATTCAGAAGCTCCTTCTCAAGCTGTTTGAAATCGTAAGTCCTCTGAGGGAAGTTGTTCGTGCGTTTGCCTGTCGTCCGGGCGGACTGCATATCCGTCCTTTTGCCCTGCTCCTGCTTTCTCTGCGCGTCCAGCCGTTCGACGTCGGAGAGGGAGACGACATGGTTTTCGTGCCATTTCTCCAGAATGCTGTCCGCATACTCGAAGCTGGGCTGATGCGTCTGGCGGATCGTGCGCCTGCAGGCTTCCAGCACCAGTTCGATCGAAAAGCCGCGCTCCGTGAACCAGCGGGACATGATCTCCTGTTCGGACGCGGCAGGTCCCCGGTTCCGGATGCCGAAAGCGTTGAGTACGGTATAGTAGTTTTTGTTGTACAGGTTCGTCTCCTGCTGTGCCTGCGCGACGGTGGTGATGCCGGCCTCCGCCCAGCCGAGCGCGACCGTGCGTATATAGCGCCTGCTCTTGGATCCCTTGGAGATGCAGTAGTCGAGCAGGTAGTCGATCAGGTCCGTCGGGAAGTGGAGCGTGTCGTAGTAGTAGATCAGGTCGCCCTGTTCGCCGGGTGTAAGCGGCCGTCCCAGATACTGTTCGGCGATGAAAAACAGCTGCCGGATCTCCTCCTGCCCGGACAGTTCCCGGATGCGCGCGCGACTTGGCTTGTCCTCCATCTTCGAGGTCGGCGCGGACGAAGGCGCCCCGGATGCGTGCGCGCCGATGTCCGGTCGAGTGGAATCCTGCACGCTTTCGGAATCCTCAGATCCGCCGGGAACGGATTTCCGCTCCTCCGCGGGCGGCGTGAGGAAAGTCACGGACGCAAACGCGCCGTCCGGGGACAGCTTCAGCCGGAGGAGATTCTGTTTCTCCCAGTAGGCGAGCGCGCGCCGGACGTCCTTCTCCGTGTGATCGAAAATATCCGCGATCGATGCGAGCGAGAGCTCCTGGCCGGTGTCGGCGCAGCGGAGCAGATATAAATATACTTTGACAAATTCCCCGTTGGCGTGCGGCATGAAGCGGTCGATGAACGCGTTCTGCACGACCGTCATGCCCTCCGGGGCATCCGTATAAATTTTCATGATGATGTCCTTTCCGTGTTTAGTGAACTTTATGTAATGTATCCGAACGGAACCGCACGGTACCCTTCCTGGGAACTTTCCCGGCAAAACTGTAGATACGTATCGGAAACGGAAAGTTTTCTTTTTTCAGTTTGTGCCGGAAAAGCCCCGGAAATCCCTGCGGTTCCTGTCTGCGGCTGCGATACACTACACGGCGGAGGGCTGTGGTGGTCCGGCTGTTCCGACATGTCCGATACAGATGTCTGATCTGAGGCGGATGTAGTCCGACGCAGGCAGACAGATGTAGGAGGACAATCGGCGGACAGCGGACTATTACAGCCGACGCCGCTTTGATGAAGTAAACTAAACACGAAATTAGTATAGCATAAATCTCCGCGGATGAGAACATCCACTTTTGGCGCCTGTCAACGCGGCAAAATCTGTGGACTGTGTGGATAATGTGGATAAAAAGTTGACAATAATAAGAAGCAAAAGAGAGAATTGCAGAATCGGAGCGAATTTTGTCAAAATGTTATGTCAACGGGTTTGTCCACAGAAACGAGAAGAGGTTTCATTCAATTGATTGTGCATAAATCTGTGGATAATGTGGAAAACAGCGGAAACCGGGATAAGTTCCGCGGTCTCCGCTGTGGATGAAATTGTTTATAAGATTTATGCGATTCCCAGGATCTCTTCCCCGATCTTCACGACGTCTCCCGCTCCCATGGTGATCAGCAGGTCGCCGGGACCGCAGTGCCCCAGAAGGAAAGTTTCGATCTCATCAAAGGTCGGGAAGTACCAGGCGTCCCTGCCGAGGTCGGAGAGCTTCTGCCGCAGCAGGTCGGAGCTGATCCCGAGGTTGTCGGTTTCACGCGCCGCGTAGATGTCGGCGAGCACGATCTTGTCGGCGATCGAGAGCGCCTTCACGAAGTCGTCCATCAGCGCTTTTGTGCGCGTGTAGGTGTGCGGCTGGAACACGCACCACACCTGGCGGTACGGCAGCTTCTTCGCGGCTTCGAGCGTGACGCGGATCTCCGTGGGGTGATGCGCGTAGTCGTCGATGACCGTCACGCCGCCGATCTCTCCCTTCTTCTGAAAGCGGCGGTCCGTCCCCTTGAATTCCGCGAGCCCCTCCGCCATCGTTTCGGCGGGAAGCCCGAGAAGGAAGCCCGCCGTGAGCGCGGCGCAGGCGTTGGAGACATTGTGCCTGCCCGGGACGGAGAGTGTGAAATGTCCGAGAAGCTCCCCGTCTTTCTGCAGGTCGAAGCTGCCGCAGCCCAGATCGTCGTAAGAGATATTGACCGCCCGGTAATCGCCGCATCCGACTCCGTAGGTGGCGACACGGCAGGAAAGACCGGCTGTGAGCTCCTCAAGCCGCGGGATCTCCGCGTTGACGACCAGCGCGCCCTCCGCTGGGACCTGCCCGGCGAACTGCCGGAAGGAATGACGGATGTCGTCGAGGTCCTTGAAGAAGTCCAGGTGGTCGGCGTCAATGTTCAGAATGATCGCCAGATACGGAAACAGGCTCAGGAAGCTGTTCGTGTATTCGCAGGCCTCCGTCAGAAAATACTCCGAGGCGCCGATGCGCACGTTGCCGCCGATGGACGGGAGAATGCCCCCGACCGAGATCGTCGGATCCAGATCACATTTCATCATGATATGGGAGAGCATGGAGGTGGTCGTCGTCTTTCCGTGCGTGCCGGATACGGCGACGGAAGAGGGATAATTCTTCATGAGCTGCCCCAGCAGCTCTGCGCGCGTCAGCATCGGGAGCCCCTTTGCCTGCGCCGCCTGAAATTCCGGATTATCCGGATGGATCGCGGCCGTGTACACGACCACGTCGATGCCGTCGGTGATGTTGCCCGCGCTCTGGGGGCAGGAGACGGAAGCGCCCAGCCCGGCGAGCCATTCGGTCAGCGGGCTTTTGCGGGAGTCGGAGCCGCTCACAGTGAAACCGCGCTTTAAGAGCACGGCCGCCAGTCCGCTCATGCTGATCCCTCCGATCCCGATAAAGTGTACATGCGTCGGCCGGCTGTAATCTATCTGATACATTTGAAAATCTCCTTATCTGATTAATATGTATGTCCGCAGCCCGGCCGCTGCGGCAGACGGCCCGGCTCTGTTGCTTATGTAGATCCTCCGCGTAAAAAATGATCTACTACAGTATACGCTCTTCCGCGGAAAATTCCAATACTTTTTGTGTGCGCGCACAAAAACAGCTTGCCTCTGCCTTCCGGGCGGCCGCCGAGGCAAACGAGATCAGCGGATGCTCACGGAGAAGCGGATATAAATAATCAGACAAAAAAGAGGAAAATCTCACAATTCCGACAAATTTGTCGAGAAAGGGCGCTAAACGGTGAAAATAAACAAAAATAATGGAATATACACATCAAGTTAATCAAATTCTGATGGCACAAGATGTAGGCGCAAAAACATACATCTGGTATTTATAATAAAAAATCAGGAAAAATAAAAGAAATAATTGTAAAAAATGTTCACTAATTGGAAAAGCTGTGCTATAATGATTTAAATTAATACAGCAAGAGGTGATAACAGGTGATTAAAAAAGAAATGATAGCCATGCTTCTGGCAGGCGGGCAGGGGA
>CANQRR010000044.1 GCA_947626285.1 uncultured Lachnospiraceae bacterium | reverse complement strand
GGGTAATGCCTGAATCCAAATATTCCATTTGCGGGATTAAGAATGGTATATCCATTCTTTTTTTTACTTAGAAAGCTGGTGGCAATATGTTTAACACGGAGCAACCAATAAGCCTTGATGACCAAATCGTGCTGATGAAAAGGTATGTTACCTTCCGGCAGAGAAAGAAAATGCGAGATTTCTTAGAGTATGCCGGATATTTTCGGGCAAGCAGATATGGAAAGTATCTTTTATCATACGTTCACGTGTTTGGGAACAGGGCCGATACCAAAATATTTTTGCAGTTATACGAGTTCGATAAACAGTTGAGACTACTCCTTTTTAAATATTGCAAAAAGGCAGAAATATATTTTAAAAGCGCTCTGGCAAATGCAGTCTCATTAAAAGTTGGTGATGCGGGATTTTATCTTGATCAGCAGTATTATACTCCTACTAAGAGCGAAAATGACAAGCTAAAGCGAAATAAAAACAAAAATTATTTCGACAATGTATTCTTCCCCGACTTAAAGGACCGGGAAATGAATTTACGTAAAAATCAATTAAAGTATCCGGAATTGAAGGAGTATCGTACAGGTGGAAGCAGACAGAATAATACTCTTCCGATATGGGCTGCTTTATCATACTTCGAATTCGGAACAGTCGTAATGATGTATTCTTATCTGCGAGGAGATTTGAGAAAAGAAATACTAAAATACGCTTTCAGGCAACACGGATATAAAAAGGAAACTACAAAACAAATGGATACCTGGTTAGATGCAGTACGTAATTTAAGAAATTACTGCGCGCACCATTCAATGGTAGTCGGCCTTACATCTTCCGTAGTTATCCCCGATAAAAAGGATGATGTCCATGTGCTTTTGAATAATACAAACCTGTATTCTCGTCTATACGCACTTAAAAAAATACTGCGGGAACAAGATTCAAAACAATTAGCTGTTGATCTGGAAAAACTTATTAGAAAAACTAAACTGGACATATATGCAATGGACATATTACCTGCAAATTGGAAAGAATTGTATGATAATATTTTGCCCTTATAATACGTATAATGTTAGCAGAATCAACGTATAATACAATTGACCGTAGGGAGGCATGGCACGGCCTAAAACCAAATATCCCATTGGCGGAGCGGGAAATTCCAAGAATTTTCCGCTCATTGGAATACTCTGTTCACTATATTTTACTCTTGCAACGAGTGAATCGCAAGCGGGGATTTCGCATCCCCGCTCTTTTTCTGGAACAATTTTCATGAGTCGAGTGTTGAGTCTATGGCAGGCAAAAAGCATCCTTTTCGCTACTAGGTTTGATCACCCAAATCATCTTTATAATATGAATAGCAATTCCGCCAGGGCTCTAGCCAATGCTGCCATTTGTAATTTTTCAGATACTCGTTTATCGATGGCGATATATTTATGTACAGGCATATTAAATAGGTCAAAATATTTAGTCTGACGCAAGGCCTTCTATATTGATCTACGTAGTCAAAGAAATCGAAATACAGATTGGTAGCCCCGATTGCCCATGCAGCCGGAAACAACAGCAAAATACTGGTCACTAATCTTCCCACGTCCAATTCATTTCTAAGCTTCCCTTCCCCTTCTGAAATGAGAAGATTGAATATAACAACCAGACCTTTCGCATAAAAACCGTATATTCCAGTTGGTCTGTTTGTTTTTATTAAAACAGTAAAAAACATTATAACAAATATGATCCACCATAATATAAGTATCGCGTCTAAAATAATCATAGAAACTGGCCTATGGCGTTTCATATTACCCTCCGCTCCGCTCATAAATATTTGCCATATAGAAAATCATAGTACCTTGATGCCTCTCTGGAATGGAAAGACTGTCTCATGCTGACATATGCAGCAAAATTAAAAATGCTCATATATTCATCTGCATTAAATTGTAAAAGATAACTTCCTAATTGAACTAACCCACCAGACATTCCGCCGGCAATGACGCTTAAGGTCAAGCACACCAAATTCTTCAAAATGTCAGCTTTCATTGTTTTATCGACATTATGTAGTAAATCACCATTCTCCACAAATAATTTGTACAAATCCTCTGGTCTGGTATGCGCATTGTCATCCAATATATATTCTTGTATTTCTTTAAGCGCAGAGAATAATTCATCTTTGTTGATAACCGCGGAGACATCAGCAGCAGCATATTTAGCAAGAGCAGCTGTACCTTTGATTCTGTCAAAGTCTTTTCTTATACTAACAAAATCGGTAGCATTACTATATATACCTTGCGCTGCTGCGAACATATGCACCAAATTATCTGCTGCATTTAACGCATTTACTTTTGCTAAATATGTATTATATACAGATCTATCTTCATTTGTAATCCATAGTGAGAAATAAGATGTATTCTCCGACATTTTGTCACCGTCAAGCAAATAATCCAAATTACCATTATTAAAATAATATTCTGCCCGATCCACATAATGAGATAGATACATATATACGCATTCCTTGTCCCAATCGGAACCTCTTCGTTTCTTAATACTCCAATCAGCGCATACCGTTGCATAAGAAAGTGCTGTTGCATGAGCCTCGGCTGCGGATATAGACGAAGTATCATCATATGTTTCTGTAAGCACATTCGCATTAGCATTTAAATTAGCGTCAATAAAATTCCTTGCCTCTTCAATCCATTCAGTATCATAGCTAAACGTATCTAGAGTTGATGGTACAAGACTATAATCGTTACCAAAATATTCTTCTACCTGATGGAGAGAATCTGCAGCATTAATACCAGCTAAAAAGACTTCATATACTCTTTTTTGTGAATCCGTCATCGCCGCAGATACTGGTACAACCTGTGAGAATATCAATGATATGCATAATACCACACCTAAAAATGCTTTGCCTCTCAAATAGATTCTTTTTTTCTTATTCATTATAATTATCCACCTTTCTGCGGAAGGCGCCAGTGGGATTATGAAACCCTGCTTCGGTTCTTCGCTGCCTTATATTTACTGATGTTTTTATTTTTCCAGATTCTGTTATTGTCAGTCTCATTACTAAGAATCACGAAATATGCACAAACTTCGGGATAAACGCTACCCGGTCTCATCATCCCTCCGTAAGTTTCTATAGATGAACCACCTTCTATAGTCACACATATCAACTGTGCTACTCAACCAGCGCATGCTACCTTTTCAACAATTAGCCAGCATACACCTCATTACAGAAATATTGAGTTTATAATCATACAAAAATCCTTCAGCGTCCCCTCATGCATGATTAACCTACTTTAAAAATATACTTTATGAAAATATCATGCACGAAGGCAGGTGCGCCAACGGGATTTGTATGAATCATACTTTCTTCACGTGCCTTTTAGTATTATGCTTTCCGACCATAATCACCAAAGCTCCTTCCTCCTTCGAATTCGAGCGCAACATAGGCGAAATTTTTCTGGAACTGCTGACAAGCAGTTCCAGAAGCATTTCATCCCCTACAGCAACTATACATTTCTCTTCCATCATGACTGTAAGAAGCCTGAATGTACCAAAACTCAGTCCGTCTGCACATACTGGAGACCTAACCAGCACTTACCAGAGATTGTAGCGCACAAAAATACTTCTTTCTAGCAAGATGCCTTTTTATGCACTACTGATTGCATTATCTTTCTACAATTAGAGTTTATTATTCAAACTATACGTCCAGCTGCTTCCACCGTTGCGCTTTAAATTAATCGTATACGTTGCCCCAATTGCACCAAACTCCGTTGGGTGTACATAGCTTGTATATCCAGTCGATTTTGACCACGATTTTGTTGTTGGCTTATAAGTATTGCTTTTCTGAACACTTCCTTGTGTTTGACTAACACCCGTCATTCCGTAAACCACAGACTGTGATGTAACCTGAGCACTTGAATCATTAACTTTATATCCCCCCGTTACATCTGTTAAACAGTAATATGTAATACCAGAAGAAGTAGTTTTATTATAATATATTGTAGTATATCCTCTGATTGAAACAGTTTGATCAGCAGATTCCTCATATTGGTGTCCATTATCTACTGCACGCAAAACAAAACCCGTTGTCAAAGCATGTATTCCCGCTTCATCACCATGTGAATCTAGGATTTCCGCATCTTGCAAAATATACTCTTCAGAAGTATAATCCGTGTTATTTGGATCTGTTGTGGAACAAGTGCTTTGACGTGGCAGTTTCATTGTATTCATACCAGCAACTGTATTTATCATCGCCGAGCTAAGAAGTGTATCAAAGTTCTCCGCGATGAATTCCGCGTTGCGTTCTATGGCATTATCCATATTACTTTTTGTTCCTGCTGCTACTGCCGGACTATAAAAGCTTGTAAGTATCCCAGCACAAACGAGCAACGCTGTAAAACAATTTGTCTTAGTTCTTTTATTCAACATTTTCATTACTCCTTCCAATCAAATTTAGTATTTTCTATCTGTAACCCCACATCTTTACAAAAATATGCCCAATTATCTGCTACCTCAAAATGAGCAATCCATGAATATGTAAAATATGCATTGTCAAGAATCTTCTGCGCTGTTGATTCATTATCGGAAACCTCAAACTGAAAACTGTACTCTGAAATAGCCTTTTCAGTGTCTGACTCAGAAATAGATATCCTTCGTTTACTCTGATATGTTTTTCCACCGCTGATCATCTTTAAATTGTCCGGATACCGTCCCGTATCAGATGTAATCAAGACATTCACCTCATATGCATCCCTGTCTTTCGAACCAAACTCATACATTTTTTGAACAAACAGAGCTTTCGCAAAGAACTCCTCGGAATAATCATCACTCTCTTTCTCAACATTGAGCATTTCCTCTTCTACTTTCTCTGAGACTGAAATAATCGGTGGAATCAGGTAAATTGTCTCAAGAACCATCTCCTGCTCAAATTGATAGGTAATCTTTTCGTTCTCCGAAGAGACAATCTCCAAATCCAATTCATGCTCACAAGCAGCATCAGAAAATGCCCGCAATTCGCTGACTGTCGAAAAATCCTGCTCTGTTAAATCCAACGCGCTATAATCTGCCGTAATTGTATATATATGCTTTTCCGATAAAACGGGAACTACTTCAGTCGCAGCACCATCTGCTGTTACTACCATTACAGCTTTTAAAAACGCTACGCCTAAAATCAGTCCTATATATTTCTTTTTCATGGTTCTGCCTCCCTCATTTCTATGTAGGACACATTTTTGCTCCTCCCATAAATCATGGATATTTTAATTCTTTTTCTAACACATTCTTCCTCCTACCTTTCTTTCTATAATACCGGTATTAATGCAATGCGCTTTGCACCATCAATATAGCACACATTGTTTCACTCGGATCATAATGTCCACATAATCCCATCTTTTTGACCTTTTATTATATAAGATAAGCAAAGGGTGAAACGCCTATATTAAGCTTTTCACCCCATTTCGTTATGAGAACCTTTACTCATAAACTTCTCTTTAAGAATCTTTTCTTACATTGATTGCTCTAATATTTCATAAAACAGCACAATTTGCACTACAAACTGATTTCCCCTATTAATGCATTTCAACGTGCCATTATACCTCTCAACCGCATCCATAACACTCGGAAACCCCCAACCATGTTGCTCCTTATTCTCTTTTGTAGTTGCTGGATAATCCACGAAATTCTTTTCTCGTTCTGCACATGAATTAGCTATTTTAATTAACAAAAAGTGATTGATTCTACGTATCGTCAGCGTAATATTACCCGCATGTTCTAGAGATCCCGTCGCTTCGATTGCATTGTCTAACAAGTTTGCTAGTATTGTACACATATCATGCGGTTTAATATTTGTATTCTGCGGAAACTCTACATTAATTTCATAAGCAATCTTCTTTTCTTTCATCTTTTCAATCTTGCTATTGATTGTGACATCTACAACATCAACCCCTGTCCAAGTTATCTGCGATAATTTCAAGATCGGTTTGCTTATTTCTTTTATATATTTTTTTGCATCTTCCAGATTCCCTTTATCTAACAACTGAAAAAGTACATTCAAATGATTGTTCAAGTCATGATAAAGTTTCGCATTACTCATATAAATGTCATTGATTGTTTTATAATTGTTCTCCAATAATTGGTTTGCCATTTTTGCATAGTTTAGCTTCATTTTTTCTTCCTTGCTCTCTTGGGCATAGTATGTTGCAAATATAATAAGTGCAAAAAAAACAAGAAAAGCAGCCCATACCTCAGTCATTGTATAATTAAACGCTTTAAATGTCTGATTTACCAAAAATAGGAAGCCCAGAAAGCCCATGCATGAAGCCACAAGAATCGTATACATATAGTTTTTCTTTAAAGATATGCTATATAAAAATTTCTTTAACAATAGATATGCCAATACCCATAAAAATTTGATTGAAAATACAATTATCATCCGGAGAATACACTTTGCAGAAACCAGTTTAACAAATGTTTCGTATCCCCCATAAAAGTTCGAAACAAGTGTAAAAACCAAAAAATCAAAACAGCTCAAACATAGCAGATAAAAGCTTGCTATCGAAAAAAGGAAAATATATTTCGTCCTATATAGAATTATCACCGTAATACTCACATATATAACAAAAATCAACATAGCATAATAGGAAAATAGAGATATATGATTGCATATTTCAATGATTCCTGTTCCCAGCATTGCCAAAATAATATCAACTTTTACGTTCCCATTTCTTCTCTGTTCGTGAAACAAAATATTATAGATTTTATACAATATGAAGAATTCAATGAAACTTGCAACTATCTCTATGCTTTCGAATAAAATGCTCATATCTGATCTCCCCAAAAATCGTTCAATTTTGTTTTGACTTGTCTCAATTTTGCATGACTTGTCGAAAGTCTGATTCCATTTTTCAATTCAACAATGCCATCCGTCACTCCCAAAATATGAGCCAGATTAACAATATCTCCCCGATCCACGTAAATGAAATCCTCTGAATTGAGCTCTCTAAAAACCTGTGAAAGGCTCTTTCTTACTTTTACTACTGAATGATCGGTCAATGTAATCACAGAATTTTTTCCTTCTCTTTGAATATACATTATCTTTTGATATGGTATTTTTACAACTCTGGTCGGCATCCGGATGATATAATACTCGTCAGTTTGGAGGTTAAGCATATGTATTGCATCTTTCAAGGCATGCGGCAACCTAACGTCAATTGAATTCTTAGGGATATATCTGAAAATTGAAAGTTCAAATGCATCTATCGCATATTTCAAATGCGATGTTACAAATATAATTATCACTTCCGGCAAGTACCTTTTAATATAGGCGACTAAATCCATTCCGTCTATGTAAGGCATTTCAATATCACTTAATATAATGTCAAAAGCTTTCCCTTCCTGAATATCATACTGCAACATTCGACTCTGTGTATAAGTCATCACATCTGCATATGCATTATATTCTTTCAGCAACATCGTCACTTTGCTTTTCAGTACCTCAACTGCTTTCTCATTATCATCACATATAGCAATGTTAATCATCATATCCCTCCTACTTTCGATTATATTATTATAACAGATATAAATATCTGATTAAACCACAAAAGTATAGAATATTCCTCTACTAAGATCATGAAAAAGATTTTCTTTTTCATTAACTATTAATTCATATATGTCACCCATAACTACATTTCTGTAATAAAAAATCCCAATTTCCCTCTTCTCAATTCTTTCAATAATATCCGTAACAACATCTTCTATCTTCAGCTTTTGATGCGGAGAAGCCGGCCATTTTTTTATAACACTCCTTATCTGTGTTTTATTTAATCTTATCTTTTTAATCTCATAAAACTTAGTGGGAAACTTTAATTCTTTAGATGTACCCAGTTTTGCAAGTATGCAATCGAACATTCCTTTTCCATCCTCATATGGAAATCCCATCTCCAAATACGCTTGAATATGCAAAACTGCAACATTCAGATACTCAATATTTTCAGAATATGTATAATAGTGATACAACTGTGAAACAGCCTCTATAAATGTATTCTTTATTGACAAATTCTTATATTGTACACTTCCCGCTGCAAGTTTTATTGCTTCGATATATAAGTTGTTCCCTTCATTTTGCATTCAGCTTCCTCCTCATCTTGTCTACATTATAGCAACCAAAATGCTAGTGAAAGGACTATGACCATAAAATACTGTTATTATGTCCATATACAAAACCAAAGATGCCAGTATATACTCTGGCACCTCTGGCTCACATAGTTGAATTTACATTAGGCTTTTCGGCAATTTTGGCTGGTATGATAAGCAAACAGATGCACAATTCGCCCCTAAAACTGCACATAGCTCTACGAACTTAGCAAAAAGTCTCACAACTACGCCCCCTTTCTTAATACTCTTATGGCCATCTCCCATCCATTTTGTGGGAATTATCCATAGCTTTGCTTTAAACTATCCAAATATGCATCGCTTGTAACAAAATTAATACTTATGCTTTCGATAATATTTTTAGTCTATTGGACTGCTTTAAATCTGCAAAGCAGATCAAATATCAAAATATATACACCAATGCAAAATAAACCACTACAATGTGTATATCAGAAAGATAATCATATTAGCCTAGGAGAAATTAACATTAGAATAAAAACCAAACATATACTTAATATTGCCATAATCATCAAATCACTTTTGTAAAAATACAAGCAAACAATCCAGACAATATCTACCATTAGAATTCCTTTTGTTATTCTTTTGCTTCGTCTCTGCTTCTTGTCGCTAATTGGTTGAGCAGGATTAACGATTGGTGCTTTTTTTATAATATAAAAGCATATGCACAACAGTAAGCATGCCCATATCTCACTTGGAAATTTGTCCGATATGATATATCGAACAAATAATACAAACACGTATGAAAGATTGCTGATGAAATAACATTTTCCATATGTTTTAGCATGATATCCACCTGTAAATAATCTCAAAGGTACAAATACAGCCAAAAAGACCAAGCCCGATACAAAACTAGACAGCAGATAAGATTCCAATAATATTGAGGCCACCCCAATAACGGTTGAAATTATTACCTCCAAGCCATATGTGTATATTTCTTCTTTATCTGTTTCTGAATATTTCGCTAATCTTCTTGCAAATTTGCCAACTAATACTTCCAATGTCTATATTCCTCCATTCAGACATCATTATATCAAAGCAATTCACTGTTTTATCAGCTTGTCCGCGAATTACACATAATTTGTCCATTAACTATTTCCTATTCATCGTATACCACTTACCCAAACCATTCAATAACTTTTACATATCTGACAGCTCTAAAACCAGTTCAACGCTATGCATTTTTACAATTTTGGCTATATAAAGTTAATATAAAAATCATTCTTCCTTCACTCTTCCATCATTAGAAAGTAATCCATCCCACATTATATACGAAAAATGCCAGATTCTTTCACCAATTTCACGGCAAATCTTTTGGTTTTCAAGATACTCTTTATCTGCACACTCTGGGTTGTCCCGTTTCCACCCAGTAGTCTCGTAAAAATCCTCCCAGGTATCAAAAATCTGGATGCAGTCCTGCGCGCGCCTGGCATTTTCGATATCATCATCTGAGATATGTATGCCAAATTCATAGCGGATCACCCGCAGAAAACTATATCGCACCAGTGAATTGTTTATTATATCAAGGCTCCACGTCTTCCCCTTCTCTGGCATTTCCAAATAAATCCTCGACTTTCATTATTTTCTTCTCCGTCCCTCCGGGTTTCTCCACTGTCTGCTTCCTACATTTTTTCTTGACTACGGTATCTGCCGCCAGCGGTTCTGTGTCCGCTCCGTCAAACAGGGAGAGCTGGATATAATCGTTATCCCCGTCCTGTCTCTTTGCCCGCCCTCTTCTCCTCACGGTTTTCTTTTCTTTCTCAACTGCAGGTGTTTCGTCTGTTTCGTTTCTTTCCTCTACGGATTCCATCTCGACGCTCTTTTCAATCTCTTCTTTTCTCCAGTCTGGGATATAAGCGTCCGTCTTCTCCTGGACCAGCTTCTCTGCATCTGGATGCAGAGTGAAATCCATTTTCTTCACACGCATAACCCGCTGGCCTCGGATAAATAGCAGTGCCTGATCCAGCGGGAACCGTAGCACCTCATCCGGCAGCAGCAACTGACGTTTCCCCAAGGAAGATGATTCAGTATATTGCGGCACATAATCCGTCATTCGTATCGTATAGTAATTCTTCCTGACAGAATTGACAGCCACCGTCACGGTTCCAGTCCGTTCGCTGAAGTATTCTGCCGTTGTCATGTCATTACAGCCCAGAAACAAGGAAAAATCACAGCCACCAAGGATTTCTTCCCACTGGTTATCGGGATACCGGTTCTGGAGCTGCGGAATATTCTGGTACAGCACGCTCATTCCAAGTCCCCTGCTGCGTGCTGTCGCTAATTTTTTCTTGAAATCCGGAACTACACCGATATTTGGGAATTCATCGAGGATAAAATGTACTGGCACAGGCAACTTGCGAGCCGGCGTCCGGTCTGCCAGACGAACCAGCTTAATACACAAGAACGAAGTAAACAAGGTCGCCAACATGTCATACGTTGAATCCTGATCGGATGTGATACAGAAATAAGCGCATTTCTGCTTCCCGGGCAGAGTCAGATCGATGCCCTTATGGCTTGTAATCTTCTGGACCGTTTTGTTCTGGAGGATCTGCAGGCGTGTTCCAAGTCCCAACACCGCATTTCCTTTTACCTTCTCTGCCTTTGAAAACAAACGGTATGGGCCTTTTGCCGGATGCCCCGTAGGCAGGCGGTCGAAGATCGAATCCAAGGCCTCAATATCCTTATTCAAAAGCAGGTTATATGCTTCAGGGAACGTGCGCCGCTTCGGAGGATATTCTTCATATACGTATAAGCAGAGCGCTTTCAGCAGGTCCATCTCAACATTGTCATAGAAATGGTCAAATTTATCTGTCGTATTCCGGATAACCACATCAACAAAAACATCGATCAGCCCGCCGTCATCAATCTCCCCAAGGCAGTCCCAGGAATCGGAGTGCATGAGATCGATCAGGTTCAGTTGCCGGCAGACATAACCCTGCTCGCGGAGATATACGACCAGATCCTCATATAACTCTGATTTGGGATCTGTCACGTACATGCTCTCCCCGCGCTTAACGCACTGTAATGCCATCACCCTTGCAAATGCCCTCGATTTCATTGAGCCCTGGGAGCCGCAGACTGCAAAATTACGGTTCAATGGTGAATTAACCGGCAGGCTTATTACCTTCCCCGTTTCCGGATCAGTACCAAAAATCACTCCTTCGGCATCTGCTGCATTTTTGTGGAACTCCAGCACCTTTCCCTGCTCTTCTTTTGTCATATATCCTGCAGTGCCATACGTTCCTTTTACGGAATAGTCAAAATTACGTTCCTTATCTTGTGCGGCAATCTCCCTGCTATTCCCGCGCCACACTACGATGGCCGCTATCAGCATAAATGCGGGAAGGACGGCAGCAGAGAAGCGCATTCCCATGCTGTTTTCAATCCCCCGTCTGACACAGACCAGCGGATTAGGCTGTATAACTGCATCCGTCAAGATCTGCTCAATAAATCCTCCTACATAAACTGCGAGAAGCAAGAAAACAGGAAGTGCTAAAATCACTCCCCGCCTGCCCATCTTGTCAGATTTCATTGTCTTTCTACTCTCCTTTCGCTCCCCTGCTTTCAAAGTCGTGGTTTACCATATTTTCGTAATAATGGTTGATCGTCAGTACGGAATTATAAAGTGCCGTAATCATAACTGCCCTTACATTCCTGGACCTGGTGCAGTTATCAGACATACATTTCAACACGAACTGGATATGGAACATGGTCAGTTTCCTAAACTGTGCCTTAACCACACCGATCGGTTTATTCTCCCGGTTGACCCGGATCGTTTCCGCATCTGACATAAGAACATCAACCGCAACTCCGACAAGCTCATCAAGTTTCCTGCTGTCTCCGTAGTCATTCCTCATCGCTTCATACCCGATTTGCTCTCTGAAACGCGCAAGCTCTGCTTGATAAGAAAGATATTGATAATCTCTGTTGTGTTCTGTTTCCGTACTCTCTGTATCTGTCTCTCCCGTTTGCGTGTGACCTCCACCAAAATCCGGGCAGACGGTCTCACCAGTCTGGTGGATACCATACCCACAATTTGGTGACACGTCCCACTCATTTTGGGGATACCCTCCCCCTATATCAGTGGCTTCGGTATAATCGGCCTGTTCTGGATATGTAATCCGTACCAGGCAGTCCACACATAGACTTATAAAAAGGATATTCGGCATCTGCTGTCCCCGGATCGTCAGGGTGCGAAACACGCGCTGTATCACACCCAGCTTTTCCAGCTCAATCACCGCATTTGTCGCGTCACGCTTTGTTATACCAAACTGCTCTGCCATCTGCTGGTAGCTGCGCTGCAACAGATCGGAACGAAATCTTTTCTTCATCCCAACCAGACGTCCTGTTACCTCATCACGGATCTCAACCGGCCGGTACCAGTACACGATATCCGACAGGATCACAATCGCATTCAGGTTTGGCTTCCCGGTAGGCTTCACGACTGTCTTGAACCATGCAGCCGGAATAATATTGCCCCTGATATTTAGGCGGCCTATCCGATCGACGGTTTCGTTCCCTGTCTCAAAAATACTTTGCATGGCTGCCTCCCATTCACTCTCTATACATCTCGCGTCCACATAAATACTCCAGTGCCCTTGTGCTTATAATCGGCCGCAGTTCCATGTCCATTCCGAAGTATTCGTGTAAAACATCTTCCTGAAAGTCTAAGCAATACGCAACCCCGGCACCCTCCCACATCATTTCATGCTTTATGCGCATAAGCCTCATGATGTCAAGCTTATAAAGAAAATAGACGGAGCGGCCATTTTGGTCAAATCCGTCTTTGAGTGCGTATTCTTTTGTTTCTCTGCGCTCAAGCGTACGCCTGAGAACCTTCTGAAAACGTTCTTCTGTATCCCTGTCTGTGAGCAGCTTCATCTGAACAAAGGAGTCCTCTTCCATCGGAATAAAATAATAATGGTCATAAACATCATCGACCTGAAACAGATTGCCTTTCGGACCGCCATTGCTCTCCAGGAGCAAAAGCAGCGTATCCATTGTACTCCCGATCATAATTGCATCTGTCTGATGCATATATCCACCCTTTACAAGGCTTCCTTCCACACAGCTCCTCATTGCCCGCTCCGTTTTCCTTACCCACTTCATAAGCCGGTCCATCGTGTGGTATACCGCAAACGCAGATTCTTTCGTACACAATACTCCGCAAGCCCGTGACCCACCTGCCTGATCGACATTTTTCTTAAACTCAGCAGTCCCATAATATGCGGGGTTTTCCCCGATTTTTGTCACTGATGGAGGATATGGCGGCTTTTCCGTTATGAACACAGCCGCACCAGCCTGGTATGCAAAAACCCACGCCATACTCATCCGGTGCAACCTCAGCCTTCTCTGCGGTTCACTCCGGACATGATTCGTCTCAACACAGCCTGTCATATACGGCGCGAAATCGTCTGCATTACTGTTCATCAAGATTTTCTTTGCCTTTGCGCGGAGTACATATCCTTTAATCCCATCCCTATTCCGGACAGCAATAAGGCCATCCTTTTTTAGACTCGTAATCAGTGCAGCTGCATACGTAGCCGATCCTAACAATTTAACCACCATCCCGACCGGCATCTCACCACTCAATCCAATCATCCGGACTAGCACTTCCTTTTTCCCCAATCCCCCATACACCTCCTTGAACCTGTACCCTGTCACTTGGATACTTTGGTACGAAATAATACTTTTCCATGCATAAGACTCAAGTTTTATGCACTTTTGAGACGCAAAGAGAATATCGAAATTTGAGGTCCGGACGAAATTTATTTTTCGATATATTCCTGCACTCTCTGATTTTGCAAAATCCACTCGGAAAACCTCTCTTGCGGCATCACATACAAGTATGTCCTGTCGGCCTCTTGCAGCCTTGTTTCATGGTATGTATCTACATAGATACCACTGTCCGATTTCAGGAAGAAATTACTGATCACGTCCAGCACATGTTTCTCTTCGATATTGTCATTATCACGTACTCTTGCCAACGGAAGCTCTTTATCGTAACAATGGATAAAACAAACCGTTGCCCGGCAGAACCTGGGTATCTCTTCATGATTCGTCATGCGTCCACGGCACCACTGCTGCAGGGCAATATATAATGGTTTGTATAGAAAATCCGTATACGGAGCCTTTCGATGCGGCACAAGAGCCGGAAACTGTACTGATAGTATCTGTCCAGAATAATTAACTGAAATATCATGGATTTTTACCAGTTCCTTTTCGTATGCCCTGTATTTCACGGGATCCGGTTCCAATTCCAATGTCATGCGCCTCAGCCGCTCCGTCAGAAACTCCGAATTCTTCGCTGCTTCAATGATAATTTCAGCCAGGCTCCCAATGCCTGACGTTTCCTGCTTCCTGATGCATGCGTGAAGTATTGCCCTTGCATCTGCCACCCTCTGTTCGACCTCACCTGCAAGGCGCTGTGTGTGATCCATACGCATCCGCATCTGCTGCAGGGAATCCTTTTGGCTATTTATAGTATTCGACTGTGCCATCCTCCTTTACCAGGCAAAATCCAATTATGTTGTCGAGAATGATCGCCGGTATATAATCAGGCGTCTCAACGATCACGATATGCCCACTGCTTTCTATGTTCTTACGGGAAAAAAGGCTGTTGACAAGTGCAACATCCGTCTCCGGGACATACATAATGTCATAGATTTCTGCATCCCCGACGAAAATGATACGGACTGGGTACTCCGCCTTTGCCGCAAGGAAGTGTTCTTCAATCTTTTTCTGTTGCATCAGGGAAATAAGGACCCATAGCGCCAGCAATGTTCCTTCCTCCTTTGCGCCATAGGAAGTCTCATTCATCGCGATCATATGCGTATAAGGATCGACATAAATACGCCGTTCCTTTTCCAGCGCCTTTATTGCCCTGCCTACCAGTTTATCCCTGCCATCTGCGGAAAATAGCTCATATAGCTGCCTCTTGTACACCACATTATAGGTGCTGATGATTCCCAACAGCTCCCTCTCCAACCTACCCTGATTTGTTTGACTGTCCATTTTGCATCAACCTCCCCTGTCATAACACACCTATCTGTACTCATTTAATGCGTATAAAAAACGCATAGAAAGCGTATTATAAACGCATTCTACGCGCATAATCCAGATACTCGCCCGTATTTCAAAATAATGCGTATTGAATGCGCATTACTCTTTCTTATGTCGGACGGCCATAAGCATCCGTACCGTACCTCTCCAGACGTTCCTTTAGATCCAGCAGATCTCTCCTGTCTGTCGTAATTAGGTCCTTTTCAAGCTGGCTTGCCTTGAATTCAACCAACAGGTTATTATTGTTCGTAGATATCAATCCGTTCCCCCGTTCGAATTTCTGGACAGCAAGTGTTTCAGCCTCAGACAAATCCAATTCTTCCCTGATCCGTTCTGCCTCTTTAACTTCCAGGTTCAGGATAATCTTCGTCTTGGAATTGCTCAGGATTCCTTTCCCATATTTCCCATCTTTCAAAGCAAAAAAGTCGATAAGGTCCTGTGTTGCGCAAACTGCCGAGCCGCCGTACCCACGAATCACCTTGAATATCTCAAGTATATAGGTGGCAGCCATGTCGTTTGTCGACAGCAGTTTCCATACCTCATCGATAAAGATTGCTTTCTCCTTAGTCCGGTCTTCTTTTGCCTTAGACCATACAAAATCCAGTGCAACAAACATTCCAAGAAGCAGGTCACCTGACAGCTCGGAAATATCCAACACCACATACTTGTTCTGCAGATTCACATTCGTCTGCTGGTTGAAGGATGCAGCTGAACCGTTAACCAAGCGTTTCAGAATATTTGCCATCCGTTTCGTTTCCATATTCCGGGCGAGCACTTCGTACAAATCCCCTAAAATCGGCATTGCCTTAAAATGCCCGGGATTGTCCTTGTCCCACAGGCTGTCATTATCATGGCTTATGCCTTTTTGCTGGTATGTCACAAGCAGTGCCTCATCCAGAAGCTGTTTTTCCTCATTGCTCATGTCCGGTATCAGCAGGGAAAAGAAAATGTGCAGGCTCTGGATCTTGATCGCCAGGATAGAGCGTTCCGCAGCACTCCCGTCCAGAACGTCATTCGTCTCATGGTCGCTCTGCCTTATCTCCATCACATTGATACAGCTTTTTGATCCTGGAGATATCTGGACAAATTCCCCGCCGATATTCTTGCAAGCCCTTGCGAACTCATGCCCTTTATCCGGTGCGATTATAAATACCTGTATGTTTTTCCGCCTCATGCGCAATGCCATCAGCTGCATCGTAAAAGTCTTTCCAGCGCCAGAAGTCCCCATGATTGCAATATTTGCATTTTTATAGACATCAGAATTGAAAATGTCAACGATGACCAGGGAACTGTTCGCCTTGTTCACACCCATCATTATACCGTCTTTATCCGACATCTCATAGGAAGTGAACGGATAGCAGGCAGCTACACCGGAAGTCAGGGCATTACGCTTAGACCTTTGGAATATGCTTTTGTCCAGCATCAGCAGCGGCAGGGAAGATAAAAAGGCTTCCTCCTCTCTGAACGTACAATACGCAGTCCCGATATCCTGCGAATTGAGGAGTTTGCTCATCTCCTTAGCGCGCCACTCAACTTCTTTCGCGCTGTTCCCTGTAACCGTGATCAGGATCGCCATGTAATAGAAATCTTCGCTCCCATTCAATCCGTTTTTCAAGTAATATCCTGCATGCAGTGACTCAGACAGATCGTTGTAATCGCTGTTCGTATCATAGGTATCCTTAATCTTTGAGCGGTTCAGCCGGATCTTCCTGCCAATCTTCTCCATACTCTTTGTCTTATCCTGTTTATATACGAAAAGGTCCACATCAATCCCCTCACCAGCATTAATCATCAGTGAGAGCCACCCCGCGGGAACTTTAGAGCGATATTTCCCGGATGGAATGAACAGGTAGGCGTGGTACACCTCATCCATAAGCACGTAATTCCAATGCCTGAAATCAAGTGTACGTGGTGCGATCAGTTCACTAACAGGTATGTGAGCGATACTGTCCGCCCCATTTTCCCGGGTATACCATGCTGTCACACTCTTGATCCTGTCTGACAGAGAATCGGCCACGCTGCTGCGCCGATTCAGAATCTGGTATAGAACATCAACCGTGAACCGCGTCTCATTTTCATGTGTGAGTATTACATTTCCGCACATAGTCAGGTACTTTTTCGCCGTCTGAACCAGAGATTTTAAATAAGCATATATTTCCCGTTCAGTAGGATTTTTGCTACGGTTGTAGGAATTATACTCAAAAACAATGAAAAAACGTCTGGTAATCGCTTCACGTGTGCTTACTGACTGGATCAGTTCCTTATAGTCATACAAAAGAAGGCGGCAACGCTCATCTTCTTCCTGGGCAATCTCTGCCTGGATTTTGTTCAGATATTCCATCACATCAGCTTTCCTTGATACAACCTTAAATTGTATGTTCGCCGGCGCGATCTTAAGATAGCTCATAAAAGAAGAAATAATGCTTCGCTGTTCAGACGGACTACGCAACAGGAAATTAATTGGAAGTATCTCAACCAGCTTCAGATACCGGCTATCAGTCGTATAGATGATCCCGTTTTTTACCTTACGTATCGGCAAATACCCGGAAGCCCACGTATAAGGCAGATAGTCGTGTTCTTCCTTTCCCTCGTCTTTTCGCTTAGGCTCTTTATCCTGGATTTTCGGTTGCTGTGGCTTCTCTTTCTCGGATGCAGTATTCTCTGTATGCAGGATGACACGACGCACCTCTTTTTCCTCTTGAAACTGCTCTTTCCTTAGTTTCTGTTCGGCCTGCGCCCTTTCCCGGTCAGCAAGTGTTTCTTCATGAGCCTTTCTCTTCTGTTCTGCCCGCCTTTCCTGCTGCCTTATCTTTTCGTCTCTCCTGTCCAGCTTTTCCTTTCGCTTTGCTTCCTTCAGTTTTCTTTTCAGTTCCTCTACTTCGCTTCCCATGTTCTGCACCCCCTCGTCTCTGCTTTTCCGTACGCTTTCTGAGTCTACGGTTCCTCTCAAGCCTATGGCGTCCAGTTGGTATAGTAAGGACCCTGCGTTTTTTCCAGAACAGGAAAAAATGAAAAAGGAACACTGACAGGCTCTCCCCCTGCACTCCCAACGCAGCAAACACCGTAGCAGGGATTATCACGATTACCCCTGCATAGATCTTTGCCTGCGCACCAATTTTCAAGGACAGCAACACCTGCAAAAGAAAAAAGACCAGAATTACTGTTTCTACAGCATTTCTGGTCTTTAACCTCCCGGAAAGCAAAGTCCCTTCCTCGGCAAAATTAGGCGGAATAATATAAACATCTGTCCTGCTTCTTGACAATGTTGGCCTCCTTCCCGCTATCCTGCACTGTTAAGCCTTCGATTTCCGCTTTTTGAGCCATGTAAAGCCCAACAATCCTGCCAGCATAGCACTTCCTAGTATCATGATCCGCTTTTTTGGCATCCCTCTCTCCACCTCTCTTTCTGCAATCTCAGTTTCTTCCTCACCCTCGCTTTCAGGCACACTAGCCTCAGATACAATGCCCTGCCTTTCTTTGGTATCCTCCATCTCTGTTTCTGCTATCCTGTTTTCTGTTTCTTTTATCACCTCCATTCTGATGAGAAGTATCTTCCCCTCATCCATATCAAATTCTTTGTCCGGGTAAGAAACTTTGTAAAGGAAATCCCCCGACTGCGCACTCGCGTCCAGAATGCGATAAACTCCGGTTCCTGCAAACAGGTTCCCTTCATAGCGGCACTTCTGACCAAGCGAAAAATCGATCAGTTTTCCGCTCCTTTCCTGTATTTTCACATCTACTGTGCCTGTAAATCCTGGAAATACGTCACACCGGATCGCAAACCGCCCAAGATACTGCTCTGTAGCTGTATAGTTGGTATCCAGAGCATCTTCCTCTTCCATCTGTTCCTGTTTTCTTAGGACTTCTCCAGATTTCCCAAACAAGACATATTTTCCTGACGGATTAATGGTATCGTATGCCCACGAATCCATGATTACGCTGCCATTTTCATTTAAACCTCGACCGTTCTCCCATGCTACAATATTGGGAAGGCCCTTTTCAGATGCATAGCTATGCAAGTACGCACCAGCCAGGACCATCATTATCGCTGCGCCGGCTAATAATCTGCTTTTCATCTTTACCTCCCGATTACCCAGAAACAGCCTTCTGCAAGATCGCGACCATAAGAACGGATCGTATCCGGACTGTATATCTTCGTTGTCCTGTCGCGGCTCGCGCAGTCGGCGATTGTAATATAACCGTCTCCTGTCACTCCGGTCAGAACAATGAAGTGTCCGCTCCCGCTTCCAGTTATCGTATACGCTTCACAAATTTCCACTACAAGCTTCCCGCTTTTTAAGGCTTTCATTATATAATTCATGTCCTTACCCACTCTCTCGCAGGTAAGACCCCAATGATGCGCCGCATTGGTAGGGAATGAGTGGCTAGTACCAACCCCAGAGACGTATTCCCCATTGCTGATTGCATAACTGCTGGTCATCTGTGGATTGACATTCTGTCCAGTGAGCGTCGATATAACTATTGCAAGTGAAGTAGGTCCGCATCCTGCAGAACCGATTGTACTTGTCCCATATCCCATGGATGCCCACGGTTCTTCACCTTGGTTAAAATATGTGACACGCTTTACACATCTGGGGACAGTATCATATGTTATGACATCGCCGGTAGCATCTATGTCCCCATAGTACGAATCACCTTCAGAGCCTCCAGTAATAAAGTCCGTCCAGGAATTAAACAGAAAATCTTTGACAGATGTTATACCATCTTTCAGGAACTGCAGTGCTTTCAGTACCGTTTGGAAGATACCAGGGGTTGTAACATATTTATAGGAATAACCCTTTGCGCTTCCCTGCACGTCCGTATTGATTGCCAGAAGCAATGTATACTCAACCTTTTTCCTGACTGTTTCAATATTCTCTTCAGACACATTACTGCCCTGTGCCTTGAGCGTCTCATACGTGGCTTTCGTAATTTCCGCTGTTCCCGATTCCGAATGGAAATAGTATCTTGTCGCGAACCCGTTGTATTCCCTTTCATCCGAAACCGTCCATGCGAAGAAATTGCCCAGATTATCTTTTACCGCATTCTTCAGTAACCCGTATGCATCTTCCGTATCCCCGGTCTCACTACTTGCAGTCCCGGCCGAGCTTCTGCCTTCCTGAAGATACCCCATTACTTTTTGTACATAATACTCAGTTTCCCCATTATGCGGCACCCGGTATCCAGAGTTCACAACAGCGTTTGGACCTGCATTATATGCCGCAACTGCAAGTTCCATTGCATTTGGGTAGTTTTTGAACATGGCAAGATTCTCCGAGATATATCTTGCCCCACCCATGATGTTCTGTCGTGGATCAAAGGCATCAGAGACACCCAGATATGCTGCGGTGGCCGGCATCAGCTGCATTATTCCCATCGCTCCTGCAGGGGACACTGCCCTGGGATTGTAACCGGACTCGACCATCCCCATCGCAAGCAAAAGGGCTGCCGGTACATTGTATGTACGGGCAGCCTCGTTAAAATAGTTATCATAAGGGGATGTCAACGACGTTGACATATCTCCATACAATACATTGCCAAGAAACGAACTGATTGTGGATTGATCCCAGACATCGGTAAGCAGAAGCGACAGGTAGTAGCTTAAATTGCCTACCAGTTTCGTTTTGTACTCATCTATGATAACCAGATCATGTTCTGGATAGTTCTTTGCTCTATCCGCCTTGATCTCTTTCTTCTTTTTCTTTCGCTCTTTTTTCAGCAGCTTAAGTATCTCCTCTTGCCGGCCCTCCCCTTCAAGCACCTCCTCAATCCTGGTTTTTACCATGGATAGCTGTGTCTCCTGAGCATCGTTTGCGAAATCATCCGCATTCGAAAATCCGAGATATGAAAGGATTATACCGATCATATTTGCAATTATGAACATCCAGAGGAACATCGCCGCTAATAGGGCTGCTATAATCTTAATAAAGGTTCTGTTGGTTACAAGCGCACCAACTACGGCACCCAGCGGGCCTCCAAGTGCAGCTCCGGCAGCACTCCCTGCAGCCGCCGTTCCTGCCTTAGCAGCAGACAGTACAGCATATGCAGACTGCATCCTGCTTGCCGTCTGCGCAGCATCATCTACTGATGAAGATTTTTCCCTGTCCTCTGCCATGCCATCACCTCCTATTTCGGGTAATCTTCTTCATCATCAATGCTATCGATTCTGAGCCCGTCTGCCCCTTCAAACATCTCTGGTACGTCCTCTACAGCCGCTTCATCGTCCTCGTATTTGTCCGAAGCATGTTCCTTCACGAGACTGGATATTGATTCCTCTTTCTCACCGTCAGATAAGGAAGTCCCATCACTCCTGCTCTGTGCGCTGGGATAAGTATTATTATCGTCATTCTCTCTTCCAGTTATCATATCGGTCTTTTCTGCTTCAGAAGCTTCCGGCGCTACCTCTGGCACTGGTTCCAATATGTTCATGTTAAAGCCGTTATCTTCTAGGACCGGATTTGTCGTCCGGATTTCTTCTCCCTCAGCATCCGTGCTGCCAGTTTCCGAGTCTGGAACTTTTTCTTTCGGTTCAGTAAAGCCAAGAACTCCAGCATCCTCTTCTGTAGTTTGACTGGTACTGTCTGCATTCAAGTTGATATCTGTACTTCCGGCTGTGCTTTCCATGGAATCCGGCAGTGAACCAACGGCAGCCGTTCCTTCATGTGAAGATATATCTAATGATGGCGATTCACCAAGTTCATGCAGGATATCTGCACCTTGTGTCCTCCCAGTTTCTCCGCTACGTTTGCTACCGGCAAGCGTCTGCTCATAAACAAGTCCTTCAGCTCCGTTTTTTACTTCCGCTGTTCCGATCAGTCCACCGATCGCCTCATTTCCTACATCGAGCAGTGCATCTTCACCCTCGTCTTTCAGTTTCCCTCCACGTTCAACCGGATAATCACCTAATCCATCAATACCGCTTCCCTGATTCAGCACTTCCATTATATTCTCCTCAGAAGTCCCATTCTGCCCGTTTTGTCCATCCTGGCTGCTTGTTTCATCTGTAACAGCATAGTTTTCTGTATTACCTGTAGAAAAGATACCACCATTGCCATTTTCCAGAATTTCCTGCATTGATGATATATCCGATTGCTCTTCCTCACCGCCACCATAAACGCCCTGATTTGACTGCGCATCTGCTACACCCGTATCACTTGTCCGTTCAGTCGGTGTCTCTCCCAATATTTCAAGGACATTTTCTGTATCAGTCCCATGAACTTCACTTTCAGATACTGCTACATCTTCCATACCTGTATTGCTTGACTCCACGTCCTCGCGTTCATCTTCCATGCCTCCCGATTCCGTACCGTTGCCAGGGCTCATTGGAATTGGCTGTGCAAATCCGTTTGGGATGTCCTGTGCTCCAGTCTGGCTGCCTGCGTCATGATTCTCCGATCCACCAGAAGGTTGCGATGCCCCGGAAGAAAATCCTCCGAAATTGGAAAAAAATCTGTTCGCTGCCATAACTAAGCCCATTGCTCCGATTCCTCCGGATGGCCGGCCGAGATTAACCCCAAGCGATGCCATATATGTGTCCAATTTAAACGTAATCTTGCAGAAGCCGACCAGGCATAACGTCGCCACGAAGAATTTCGTAAAACCGTAACCACTTGCAAGCATATTGCCATATCCAGATAGAAACATTTTCATACACCAGGCATTCATGATAATAAGGACAATCTGTCCGCCAAACATTTTTGCCCATGAGGACAGGATATTGTTCGTTGATCTCGATCCTCCAGTCGCAAACGCGAGTGGCGCAGTATAAGAAAAGACCCCAAGCAGAACATAACGTTCTGCTACAATGAAAAGCATTTTAAAATAGTTCCAGGCAACTACCAGCTGCATGATCAGCGTGAGCAGCAGTGTACTGATACTATCTATTCCCAGCACGGCTGTCACCCCTTCAAGAGACGATACATATTCTGAGAAACTATTGACCTTAATATCCGTACCCACAACCCATTGATAAGGCGTTCCTGCAATCGTCAAAACATAGTTTACAACGGTTTTTGCCCCGACTATTATAAGAAGACAAGCTCCACTTCGGAATATCAACTCAATCGGATCTTCACTTGATAATCCTACCTTCCCAAACATGGACTTAAATAACTGCCATGTCAGGATTAGGAGCAACAGGGCAATCGCCAACGGAACGATCACACTTTTATATAATGCTCCTACTACGCTGAAAAGTTCCTCAAACAAATTCAGGTTACAGGACAGAAGCTCTGTAAACATCTCGGTAATTATCTCCATCATATCGATAATAAACTGCGAGCACTTCTCCTGGATCCCTTCTATCAGCATCTCGATTAACCAGCCCATAATCTGCATTCCCTCTTACCTGGGATATACTTCCTCCTTTCTACTGCCAGGAGAGCACTGGCGGTAATTAAGCTTTCAGTTCTTTGCTATCCGGAAAATGCACTTTGCGGGATGATTTTCTCAAAGTAAGTAACAATCGCTCCAAGTGTCATGAGCGCAGCCCAGCAGATTACAATCCGCTTCAGCCAAGATCTGGACTCATCTACCGTCCTTCCTGATTTTGAGAAATTCATCAGGAACAGGCATACTGCGGCACATACCACAGCTGCCACAGTTGCGATTCCAGCAACATCTGTATATACAGTCTGCATCGCATTTTTGGCAATCCCGAAAATATCGGATGCATATGCAGGTACAGCCAAAATGAACAGCAAACTGATTACTAGATATGCCCCAAGTGCCGCTTTTTGCCATCTTGGATTATGGCTGTCTGCCTTTATGTCTTTTGAACGTCCCGCCTCTCTATCCTGCAACCTATCACCTCCCCCTTATAACGCGAAAAAGGCAGTCCCATGACTGCCTTTTCCGCAAAATAATAGCAGCTGATCCAAGCTGCTTTTCTTAAGAATCCGTGGCTCCCCATACACTTATGTATGCACAGAAACTTACCTTATCATTGTATATATTTATTGATAACAAGTCAATAGCACAACAGTCTCAATGCTGTTTCAATCCAGTCGCAATTTCAATTCTCCTTATAATTATGCCGCAAATGGCAGTTCTTCTGGATCCACGGTTCCGCCTATTTGATTATTAAGTTTTTCCCTGTCTTTGTTACTGAACAAATCCCGTAGTTTAGCTTCCGATAGCATACTACACACCACTTTTATCCTGCGCGCGTCTGAATAAAACGGTAGGCTTACATCTCTCGCATACATGTTAGTAAACATATAAGATTCATCATCTTCACGATATAGTTTCAAATCGTTGAAGTTCTGGCCTTGTACAACAAAGTCAACATTCTGCTTCATCATGATCTTTTGCGCGCAATCATAAAACCCGTCTTTCAAGTATTTTTCGTACTTGTAATAGTTTGGATGTACCTCAATATTATCTAAAACCAGACAGTTGTATTCATCGTTGATCCATAGTAAAGAGTTTGCTATTACCCTTTCTCTGTAATATGCATTGAGTATTCCAAACCCTTTCTCAAGCGCATATTGTAATGCCTTTCTATTTCGCATCCCCATACAGCATACAGTAGCATCTCCAGCCGCTAAATATTCCGGAGATCCTTTTGGCTCCACCATAAACTGAAAATCCGAAGCAACTGTCACATACTCAGGTAATTTAACATTATGGCAATTCAATATCTTCCTCATTTCGTTATACTGTTGTTCCGTAACACTTTTATCAGACAAACAGGTCAATAAGCCACTCGCTTTGAAGTTGGAATAGACATGCTTCATTTGTCTTGTCCTACATTTAAACATGTCTTGAAGAAAGCTGATGAATTTATCATAAGAGTAGGTAAACATCTGTTCTTCAAATAGGCCCGGGTAAGTTCCAGACATAAATGCATATAAATTATTCTTCCCATACCGTCTGACCACCTCATATACAGATAACCCCTTACAGTATTTTCTCATCCTGTTAACAAATTCTTCTACCTCTGCTTTCTTCTTATTCGGAATATGAAGTGATTTCCACTTATGATTATCAATATATTCGTTCACCTCATCTACGAAGCCATCTAGGGATATTGAGTTGCGAATATCTGAGCTGATCTTCTTTCTCATTGCCTTTATATCGAATCGTTTTCGACTCACAGTGTTTACCAATACAGCATTATGCAAGGCACGCAGATTTTCAGAAATCTGGTTTGCATAATTATATGAGGAGCTAAAAATAGTTTTTATTGCGCCCTTAGTCAAAAAATCTTTTGCTAGCTTTACATCTAATGCAAGCAAATTCCAATCATGAAAGTAATTATAATTTCTGTCTGAATGATTACTACAGATAGAATCAATGCTGTTTTTTGCATCATCTTTTCCCAATAACCCCCATACGCAATGCACTAGATTTGTGAACCTAATTCGCTCTATATCGTCACCATTAAACCCTATGCTAGATAGCTTCTGGTTTATATATTGCGCTTCCTCCATTAAGTATCGAAATCTTGTCCTGCTTAAGTATGGAACAGAACCAACATCCCTACGCTGCCCATATTTATCATAGTATTCTGTGTTTGAAAAATGCATTTTCTTTATGTTCCTGCGTGTATTTCTGTATAACCATCTATATCCACTAAGCGTATCAGGATATTGAGTATTATATGTTTCATACTGAATTCTCAATAATATGTACATTTTGTCTAAACTACACATGTAGCTTTTAGGCGAACCCTCGTCATCCTTATAACCACGCTTCTCCAGTGTATGGATTGTCTTTTCAAAAGCTCTCCTATTGTTTGTGCGAAACTTCAATTCGCGCTCGGAAATAGTAGGTATATGTTCACCAAACATCCGATAATGCCCGATAATCCTTTCAGCTAAGCTTTTAATCATATATTCCTGTACATCTTCCTTCATTAGATCTACGTTTTGAAATGGTTTATCTGTCACGCAGCTTAATACAGCATCAATTAAATTACATGAGAATACATCAGCGTTGTCTATCCTTGCTTGAAAAAAAGCCTTCCAATCATCCTTTATATAAGCATTCAAGTGTACGCGAAAACTTACTATATGCGCATTCTCGCCATTGGGGTAGTATCCCGGCACATACTCATCACTGCACAATTCAATGATTTGCGGATTTCGTTTCATTCTGTTCATTAACAGATGATATGATTTCTCCCTTAACTCAGCATGATATAGTGCTTTTTGATTTATGCGTACATCTGATAATTTAAAAAAAATAATGAGCAGCCTATGTAAATATTTCGGATTGAGACAATTGAGATCATCAATATGAATCTCCATTGCGCTGACATTTCCATGCATATAGCCCGCAAGAATATAACACTTTAACTCCCCTTTTTCAAATCCGCATATGGAAAAACATAACCCTCTGTTCGAATATCTTTCTTCCAAAGACTCCAGCCCCTCAGACAGTTCAGCCGGATATACCTCTTTTTCCAGTTCTGCAATAGCGCCAAGATACTTTCTTGAAACACTGTCAAAATACATTTCCTGCCTCCTTTCAAAGTTTTGGCTCCTGGGATATCCAGGAGCCATTCATACTTACGCCGCCATAAGTGCACATTCTTCGGCTATATGTCCTGCAATACAATAGCAGTATTTTCTGGTTTCAAACTTTACATAGTCATCTGTCTGCTCCAAGATGCGTTCCACACGGCCCGTCACTTTCAAAATGCCATTATGAAGATATAGGGCCTGCTTTCCGATATCCAGTGGCAACACAACCGTTCCGTGCGCATAAATCAACCTTTTACTTTTCATTCATGATCCTCCTTTCCCTATATTCTCCGTTACGATCAATGGCCTATCTCTATACCACCCAGATGTTTAGCTTGATATCTGGTAAAAAAAGACATTGATTTTCCAAAAGTAATCAATGTCTTTTTCCAGTAGGGGCATAGAAAACCGCATTCATTCACGTCTTCTTTCACCAATCTGGCTCATCGCTAACCGATACCCAATAGTCCAGAGAATAATCCGTGAATCTATCCTCTTTCCAATTGTGGAAAAGCCTTCCCCATATTGCCATCCATCATCATAATTCTCGATGATCTTAACAAGTTCCGTGGGGTAAGTATCTTTGCCTTTAATTTCATTGTTCTCAAAAAGTCTTCGGATTTCTGCAAAATCTTTTCGGAGCTCATCCTCTGGGTGATCGCCACGTGTAAGATAACTCTCCTCAATGCTGTCAATGTCTTCTTTCTGATCAGCAAAAGAATACGTAAACACTCTCGTCGCGCAATGAAGCTTCCCAACAAAATAAGCAACATCATTGATAAGATTCACAAGGTTTTCAGGAGTAACTCTGTTATACCAGCAAGCGACACCGCAACCGAGATCACCGCTCACTGACAGGCATCCACGGCTAATATCTAAAACATAACGGATAAAATAATCATCATATCCGTTTCGTTTTCTCCAATCAAGAACAAAAAAGTTCTCGTTCTGAAGTACGACGGTAGCCTTATGCTCTTTGAAGATTTCCCTTGCTTTTCCTTCACACATATTTCTCATGAGCGTCCTCCTATCCCGTATCTCAAGTTATCTCTCTGGTTCTGTTTTCTTTTCTGCCGCGTTGTTGTTCCTCTGGTCCAACCCATAAAACCGGCGGAATTTATTTACCCCTTCCTTGTCAAACTCGGCCAGACGGTCGAGATCAAATACGACCTTCGCGTAAGTCTCGAATCCAGAATGTCCTGTATCTGGCAGTTGTCTACCCAGTTTATGCTTTTTTATAAACTCAAGTTTACTTTCTGAGCAAAAACTATCAATAAAAGCCTCACTAATCTCTCGAGGCTCATGGGGTAGATTCACAGTCAAATCCCCAAAAGCATCCCAGATGCCATCTACTTTTGAGTACAAACCAATATACAAGCCTCCTCCATGGGCGTATCTGTTCACTTCTATGGCAAGTTCCTCATGCCCGCACTCCCAATCATATCCTAATGTCTTTATCTCTTCCATACCTGATATCCTCCCATAATCTTTTCATGATCCAGTCAGATGTTTTCACTGCTCCAATTAGAATCAGCTGATTGAGCATCAGACCTCCATTATAATTCCGATCGCCACTAACAATAAGTCAGTGGCAGTAACCACAGGTTTATCGTCCTCCTTCCTTTTACTTCTTTACTATTGTCTTTAAGTCCCCCCTCCTTTTCATTTTTTGCCATAAACGCAAAAAGGCACTGATTATCTAAAAAAATAATCAATGCCTTTCTGTATGTAAGCTTCTGCTAAGATTTAACTTCTGAACAACCGTCAGAACAAATTGTCCGATTTCTTAGAAAGAATAAGAAAAAAATTTTTCAATAGTATAATAGCACTATATATAGTATCGGTCAATGAGTTTTTTCTGTATTTTGTGTTTTCCGTCAATTTTCAGCCTCGTCCAGAACTCTTTTCTGCTTCAAAATACCCTCTATATCATCATCACTGATAGAAAGGACACTTTCGGCTGAAATCTGCTCAATTCTTTCAAAATCCCTGTCCAATTCCTCCACACACACCTGATCAGCATTACTTTCCTTATCACGCATGATGTCCACCATCTCCTCCTCATCATCAAACTTTTCTTTTCTGCATCCGACACTGCCCATCAAAAGATGTTTCCTTCCATTGGCCGTATGGCTTATTCCTAGATCATTCTTTGCCAGAAGCATCGTGTACGCTAACATAAAAGCTGTATCTAGGACAAGCATAGTAGCCGCTGCTGAAGTATTAAGAAATAGCATATTCAATGCCATAAGCTGAACAAGAATACTTCCTATGTTGTAATATACTATTCTG
>CANQRR010000043.1 GCA_947626285.1 uncultured Lachnospiraceae bacterium | reverse complement strand
CTGATTATTATTATACCAGAAAGACGGTTGAAAGTATAGGAAATCCCGGCTTTCGCCGGGACTTTGTCTACAGTCTGTCTGAACCAAGTTGGTTCAGTTATAATCATATCAAAATAATATTTAAAATTCTACAACAATTTCACGAATACTACAGCCATGCAGGGTAAAAACAACAATGCCGCAGAAGTCCCAAAAACAGAACCCCGTGACATTTGCTGAAATATCAAAACAAAAACAGACGGAGATAATCCGTCTGTCGTCCTATTCGCATATATGGAATTTCCCTGTATACTTAGCAAGTCATGAATTCTGTTTGTTACTCTCCACCGCGCTGTCCACAAGCTTGATCAGCTCCAGTGCGCTCCTGAACTGCTGCGTCACGTTCTTTTCCGTCCACAAGATCGATCCCTGCCATGTCGCGTTCTCACAGCGTTCGATCTGGATCACAAATTTTCCGGCGATTTTTTTCTTTTCCATAGCGTTCTCCCTTTTACTGAATTAAGTATAGCACGAGAACTCTTTCGCAAATTATTTCGTCAGTAACTTTTTCTGCTTTTTTTATGAAAAGATGAAAGAATTTTTAAGAATTTTTCAACATAGCCTTCTTCTCTTTTTTGTCTTCGTACATCAGAGCGTCGCACCGACGGATCGTCGCATGAAAATCTGCGTCCCTATCCGGGTTGAAAATCGCGTAGCCGAACGCCACGCTGAACGGAAAGTCAAGCTGCCCGGCCTGCGTTTTGATCGTCTCGTCGAAGCGCTCTGCCGCGTCCCGGAACTTCCCGTTCTTCTTCCCAAGAAAGACAAACTCATCCCCGCCGATGCGGTAGCAGGAGCCATACGCCCCGAACACCTCATGAATGCATTTGTAACAGCTCCGGATCGCCTGGTCGCCCTTCTCATGGCCGAAGTTGTCGTTGATATACTTCATGTTGTTCAGGTCAAAGACGATCGCGCACCGGTCGCTCAGGTCTTCGCCCTTCGCAAGCTCCTTCAGCGCCTCCTCATATGCATTGCGGTTGAACGCGCCCGTCAGCATATCCGTTCTGGCAAGCATCTCAAAATATGTCAGCTTTTCCTCCTCCAGCTCAATGTCATAATATTCATGGACTCGCTGCCACATCAGCAGCACAATGAAGATCATCGTGCCGAGCGCCATAAAGACAGAGACCTCTTTCAGAAGGCTGAGATAATAGGAAACCATCTCCATGATCCCGGACGCCACCAGAATGCACAGTGGAAGCTTCATCTGGGGCAGATGTCCCTGATCTTCCTTCCGGCCTCCATCCGCTTCCCCTCCGACATGTTTCATGAAATCTAGCCGGTACCCCGTCTCATTCTCCTCAATCGATTCAGAGCGGATGCCCTGCTCCGCCTCTCTTCGCTCTTTTCGCTCCTCCCGCCAGATCGCCCAGAACAGATAGAGCACGTTCACCGCGATCAGGCCGTGCGTGAGAAAGAGCACCTCAAACATATCCACCACGCCCAGAAGCTGCAGCGCCGTCTCCGCCGTCACGCACAGCAGATAGATCCCGGCAAACATTGCAAATCCATTCTTATGCTCCTTTCCGCAGATCGTATAGACAAACAGATCGATCAGCGCCGGAAAGAGCAGCAATACCTGCAGATCAACAAAATACAGCACGCCTCCGTTCGGGATGAGCAACTGGAGAAATCCGCACTGGCGCAGCGACCAGATCGCCACCAGGATCGCGAAAAGGCCCAGGCACAGCAGGCTGCCAAGTTCCGTCCGATTCCGTTTCGGAGTGCGCTCGATGTGCAGAAAGATACAGATCAGCCCGCAGAAGATGATGATACAGTTGAGCACCAGCACCGGAAGCATATCCAGGATCTTCGCCTCCACACACTCCCCATGGCTGCCGTAGCTGATCACGGGAATGTTGTCCCGGATCGAATCATAGGCGATGACATGGCGGATCGTCAGTGTCTTCCCCGCGCTCCCTGCAGGCAGGTCAACCACATGCCAGTAGCTTCCCGGAGACTTGCCCCAGCTTCTCTCTTCCAACCCATATGTGTAGATGACCACGTCGTCCAGAAGCACTTCCACGTCCGACTGCGACGACTCAAACAGCAGACTCATCCCCTTCTCAAACGTATCCGGGAGCGTTTCCGTCCACGTGAGTACATTGCCCTCCTGCACCGGCTCCACATTCAGCACAGTCGTCGTATTCGCGTCGCCGTCAAAGTCCTTGTCCGTCGTATAAAAAAGCCGTCCCAGAACCACGGCGGCCAAAAACACCACCACGTAAAAACATAACATCAATTTCTTCCCTGCGGACATTCATAGTCCCTCCCGTCTCCGAACAGTCACCTGTATTATATTTTAAGCCTCAGCGACAAGCGCCCGGCCTGAACAGAACAATTTCACAAAACACTGCATTATTATAAAGGTTCTGCTTCTTTTATTCAAGTTTTTCTCATATAATGTCTGACAGGATACCTGAAAAAATAAAAACCGCTTTGTCGATCCTCAAATTTTAGTCATTTTTACGGTTTACCTTTCTATATTATATGTGCTAAACTATTTTAGAACATAGCGAGCCGTCCGCGGCTCCATTTATATTTATAAAGAAGGGGGACCTGACTTGATTCGCACAATTCTAAGAGAAGTCAAAGAGTACAAGTGGGCGTCCATCGTAACGCCCATCTTTATGTTGCTCGAGGTGCTCATGGAGACGTTGATCCCGTTTCTGATGGCGTCGATCATCGACAACGGCGTCAACACCGGGGACATCCGCCACATCTATCGCATCGGCGGGCTGATGATCGTCGTGGCGGCGGTCGGGCTGTTCGCAGGCTTAGGGGGCGGCCGCTTCGGCGCGAAGGCGTCCACCGGGCTGGCGCGCAATCTGCGCTCCTCGATGTTCGACCACATCCAGACCTTTTCGTTTTCCAACATCGACAAATTCAGCACAGCCGGTCTGGTGACGCGCCTGACCACGGACGTCACGAACGTCCAGAACGCCTACCAGATGATCCTGCGCATGGCGATGCGCGCCCCGGCCAGCATGGTCTGCGCGCTCGCGATGGCCTTTGCGATCAACGCGCGTCTGGCATCGATCTATCTCGTGGCAGTGCTGATCCTCGGCGTCATTTTGTTCTTCATCATCAGCCACGCGACGAAATACTTCCGACAGGCGTTCCCGAAGTACGACGAGCTAAACGCCTCCATCCAGGAGAACGTGTCCGCGATCCGCGTCGTGAAGGCATACGTGCGCGAGGACCATGAGACAGGCAAGCTGAAGAAGGCGAGCGAGAACATCTACAAGATCTTTGTGAAAGCCGAGTGCAACATCATCTTCAACGCCCCGATCATGCAATTTACGGTCTACACCTGCATCCTGCTGATCAGCTGGATCGGCGCGAAGATGATTGTCGCGGATTCACTCACGACGGGCGAACTCATGAGCCTGCTCGCCTACTGCATGAACATTCTGATGAATCTGATGATGCTCTCGATGGTCTTCGTCACGATCTCGATGAGCACGGCCAGCATGGAGCGTATCTCCGAGGTGCTGAACGAGACGAGCGACCTGCGCAATCCAGAGCATCCGCTCACGGAGGTCCCGGACGGCAGCATCACCTTCCGCGACGTGGAGTTCTCTTACCATAAGGACAGCCAGGAGCCGGTACTCAAGGATATCGACCTTGAGATTCATTCCGGCGAGACGATCGGGATCATCGGCGGGACGGGCAGCGCCAAGACCAGCCTGGTGAACCTGATCAGCCGCCTCTACGACGTCACTTCCGGCGAGATCTTAGTCGGCGGCCACAATGTGAAGGATTACGATATGGAAGTCCTGCGCAACCAGGTCTCAGTCGTGCTTCAGAACAACGTCCTGTTCTCCGGTACGATCTACGAGAACCTGCGCTGGGGCGACAAGAACGCGAGCGACGAAGAATGCCAGGCAGCCTGCAGACTGGCCTGCGCCGACGATTTCATACGGGCGTTCCCGGACGGCTACAACACCTACATAGAACAGGGCGGCACGAACGTCTCCGGCGGACAGAAACAGCGCCTGTGTATCGCGCGGGCCCTGCTGAAAAAGCCGAAGATCCTGATCCTCGACGACAGCACGAGCGCCGTGGACACCGCGACCGACGCGCGGATCCGACGCGCGTTCCGCGAGGAGATCCCGAACACGACAAAGCTGATCATCTCGCAGCGCATCTCGAGCGTGCAGGACGCCGACCGCATCATCGTCATGGAGGAAGGCCGTATCCACGGCTTCGGCACGCACGACGAGCTGCTGAAGTCCAACAGCATTTATCAGGAGGTCTACGAGTCGCAGACGGGCGGCGGCGGAGACTTCGACGAGAAGGGAGGAGATTGATATGCCGGGACCGATGAACCGCGTTCCGCGCGGACAGAAACCGACGGTGGACCATCCGGGCAAGCTTCTGATGCGGCTGATGGCGTACATCTTCCGCGATTACAAAGTCCACTGCATCTTTGTGTTCGTCCTGATCTTCGCTGGCGTCATCGCGAACGTACAGGGCACCATGTTCACCAAGAGCCTGATCGACAACTACATCGCCCCGTTTCTGCAGAGCGACCACCCGGACTTCTCGCCGCTCGCACACGCAATCGCGCGCGTGGCCTGCTTTTATCTGATCGGCGTCGTCTCCACCTTCGCGTACAACCGCATCATGGTGACGGTGACGCAGGGCGTGCTGCGCAACCTGCGCGACGAGCTGTTTGAGCACATGGAAAAGCTGCCGATCCGCTACTTCGACACCCATCAGCACGGCGACATCATGTCCGTCTACACGAACGACATCGACACGCTGCGCCAGATGGTGAGCCAGAGCATTCCGCAGATCATCAACAGCGCCTTCACGATCATCAGCGTTTTCATCAGTATGCTGATCCTGAGCATCCCGCTCACGCTCGTGACGCTCGTCATGGTCGGGCTGATGCTCATCTGCACGCGCTACGCGACGAGCCGCAGCGGCAGGTACTTCCGCGAGCAGCAAAAGAATCTGGGCTCTGTCAACGCCTATATTGAGGAGTCCATCAGCGGTCAGAAGGTCGTCAAGGTCTTCTGCCACGAGGAGGAGAACATCCGGAAGTTTACGGAGTTGAACGATAAGCTCTTCCGCAGCGCGGATCAGGCGAACACCTTCGTCAACTTCTTAGGACCGATCAACGCGCAGATCGGCAACATCAACTACGTAGTCTGCGCGATCGTCGGCGGAATCCTCGCGCTGAACGGCTTCGGCGGCTTCACGCTCGGCGGTCTCGCGAGCTTTCTGACCTTCAACAAAAGCTTCAACATGCCGATTAACCAGGTCAGCCAGCAGTTCAATGCCATCGTCATGGCGCTCGCCGGCGCGGACCGCATCTTCCGCCTGCTCGACGAGGAGCCGGAGGTGGACAACGGCTACGTGACGCTCGTCCACGCCAAAGAGGAGAACGGCAAACTCACGGAGAGCGCGACGCGCACCGGGCGCTGGGCATGGAAGCACACACACCAGGCGGACGGCAGCGTCGACTACGTGGAGCTGCGCGGGGACGTGGTCTTCGACGGCGTGGACTTCGGCTACACCGACGACAAGATGGTGCTCCACGACATCAAAATGTACGCGACGCCGGGCCAGAAGATCGCCTTCGTCGGCTCGACCGGTGCCGGCAAGACGACGATCACAAACCTGATCAACCGCTTCTACGACATCCAGGACGGCAAGATCCGCTACGACGGGATCAACATCAACAAAATAAAAAAGGCGGACCTGCGCCGCTCCCTCGGGATCGTGCTGCAGGATACCCACCTTTTCACAGGTACTGTCAAAGAAAATATTCGCTTCGGCAAGCTCGACGCCACGGACGAGGAAGTCATCGCGGCCGCGAAGCTCGCGAACGCGGACGGCTTTATCCGTCGGTTGCCGCAGGGCTATGACACGATGCTCACCGGCGACGGCGCGAACCTAAGCCAGGGCCAGCGCCAGCTCCTCGCGATCGCGCGGGCGGCCATCGCGGATCCGCCGGTACTGATCCTCGACGAGGCGACCAGCTCCATCGACACCCGCACCGAGCGCATCGTGCAGAGCGGCATGGACCACTTGATGAACGGGCGAACGACCTTCGTTATCGCCCATCGTCTCTCCACCGTGCGCAACTCCGACTGCATCATGGTGCTCGAGCAGGGGCGCATCATCGAGCGCGGCACGCACGATCAGCTGATCGAAGAGAAAGGGAAGTATTACCAGCTGTACACCGGAAACAGTGTGGTAGCGTAAGCAGCACGGCAGTTTTCGTGTTTAATGAATTTCGGACGGAACCGCACGGTACCCTTCCTGGGAACTTTCCCGGCAAAACTGTAGATACACATTGGAAAACGGAAGCTTTTCTTTTTTCAGTTTGTTCCGGAAAAGCCCCGGAAATCCCTGCGGTTCCTGTCTACGGCTGCGATACACTACACGGTAGTGGACTGCTCTAGCTCTTTCAAGCGCTTTGTCGCATCTTCATAGGAACGGAACACGATCCCGCGGAAGCCGAGGCGCTCCGCCACAGCGACGTTCTGCTCCGTGTCGTCGATGAAAACGCTCTCCTGCGGAACCAGTTGAAAGTGTTCCAGGAAACGCGTATACATCTGCGGGTCCGGCTTCGTCATCCTCTGCTGGAAGGAGAGAAAGCCGCCGTCCGTATATTTCATGAAAGCAAGCGAATCCTGGCACTCATCATAGGCCTTCTTCGAATAATTCGAGAGATAATACACGCGGAAGCCCGCTTCCTTCAGGCTCCTGATCCATGGAACGGCGTACTCCCGTATCGTCAGCATCCCTTGAATGTTGGAAAAGGCCTTATTTAGTTCTTTCTCAATTTCCGGATCCAGACTCACGAACGCCCGCATAGCTTCCTCCTCCGTGATATCCGCACGCTCAAACTGCTCCCAGTACGGACTCATCACGGACACCTTCAGGAGCCGTTTGATCATCGGGGCATCAAACCCCTTCTCCGCCAGAAATTCCTTCAGTCGAAAATCCACCAGCACATTTCCAATGTCAAACACAATATTCTTTATCAATCGATCAGATCCTTTCGTATAAATTTCTGCTCTCTTTCAGTTATCCAGCAGCTTCTGCGCGTCCGGGAACGGGCCGAGGCTGCGCCTTAAAATGCCGTGCATCTGCGCGATCGCGACGCCATAGTTCGTGATCGGAACGCCCGCGTCGACCGCCTGCCGCACCCGGTACTGCATCTCTCTCTCATTCAGCATACAGCCGCCGCAGTGCACGATCAACGCATATTTTGAGAGGTCTTCCGGGAAGCCCATGCCGGAGGTGAATTCAAAGTTAAGATTCGCCGAGGCATACTCCCGGATCCAGCGCGGCAGCTTGACCGTCCCGATGTCGTCACACTGGCGGTGATGGGTACAGCCTTCCGCGATCAGCACCGTATCGCCATCCTTCAGACGATCGAGCTGCGCCGCCCCGCGGATCGCCGTATTCAGATCTCCCTTGTAGCGCACGAACAGGATTGAGAATGACGTCAGCAGAATGTCCTGCGGCGTGTCCTTCGAGACCTGGCCGAACGCCTGCGAGTCCGTGATCACGAGGCGCGGTTTCTTCTGCAGAGAGACAAGCGTCTCCTTCAGTTCGCTCTCCCGCGTGACGACCGCCGCCGCGCCCGCCTCGAGAATATCGCGGATCGTCTGCTGCTGCGGCAGGATCAGTCGTCCCTTCGGGGCCGCGGAATCGATCGGCACGACGAGCACCACGACGTCGTTCGGCGCGAGCAGATCCGCAACGATGCGCTTCCGGTTCTCCTCCTGTTTCACAAGCCGCGCGATCAGCTCCTTCAGCTCATAGATGTTCTGCCCGGTCTTCGCGCTGACGTATATTATATTTTCTGTGATGCTTTCGCACGCTTGCTTTGTCTTACCCTGTGCCATCTGTGCATTTGCACCTGATAAATCTCTGCCTTTGGATTCTGCATTACCACCCGGTACATCAGCCGCTCCCAGCTTCTCAGCACCCACTTCAGTCCCATTTTCCTCAATCAGATCCGCCTTATTGTACACGACCGCGTATGGGATCTGCTTGTCCTCGAAGAGTGCGACCAGCCCTCGGTCCGCCTCGCTCATGCCCTTCTGTGCGTTGAGCACCAGCACCGCCACATCCGTGTAATTGAGCACCTGCCGCGCCCGTTTCACGCGCAGCTCTCCCAGCTCTCCCTCATCGTCGATGCCCGGAGTGTCGATGATGACCACCGGGCCGAGCGGAAGAAGCTCCATCGCCTTTTTGACCGGATCCGTGGTCGTCCCCTTCACGTCCGAGACGAGCGCCATCTCCTGTCCCGTCACCGCGTTCACCACGCTCGACTTCCCGGCGTTGCGCACCCCGAAAAACCCGATGTGCACACGCTCCGCCGATACTACATCATTCATGCTCATCTGTCCGTCTCCTCTAAAACAAATCTCTATAGTAAATCTCTATAATAATTTCTGCGATTGATCCCTTTGCATGCTCTCAATATCTCATTCCCCATAGTTCATGCGTCAGCCATGTTTTTCTTTTTTTAAATATATCAAAAACTTGCTCACCTTTCAACCGCATCTGGCGCAGTTCTCGTCCGTCCGAAACAGTATGTAAATAAAAGCGGATCTCCCCATTCCGGAAGCTGCCCAGAAAAATGGGGAGAACCGATGGAAGTTCTCCCCTGAAAAAGGACTTCTCCTGCCAGTCCAGGATCCTTTGGGAATACCTGACAGAAACCGTCCGGCAGATCATCCGACCAGATCTGCGAGTCCCGTCTGATCCAAAATGTTCTGTACCGTTTCATTTTGTCCGGTAACGGTCAGATTACCGTTGCCCGTCTGCTTGATCATCATGAGCAATACGCGCAGTCCCGCAGACGAAATGTATTCGAGCGTGGACATGTCTACAGCAATCTTTTCTGGTGTTCCCCCGGCCGCCGTCTTCTCATAGACGGATAGAAGTTCCGGCGCGGTGATGGAGTCAAGTCTGCCGCGGAGGGTGATCTTCATCTTTCTGTCACTCATACTTGCTTTCACGCCAAAGCTTGCGCTGTCATAATCCGCTGCGCCTTTTCCGTAATCTTCATCCGGAGTGAGAATCCATGCGTATACATTCTCAAGCTCCTTTTTATACGCCGCTTTCGTTTCGTCTGGATACGCCGCCAGACTGCCGAGCTCCGGCAGATAATTCGCCATAGGTACGCGCTCCCATTTCAAGCCGACCGAATGCAGGAAGTCCGTTACCTTTTTCAGGCTCTTCTCATAATCAAACCGCAGAACAGTCATGTTGTTCGCATCGATCTTTGTATCTGATATATCCGAGACTTCATCCCTTGTCTTGATCAGGTTTTCAAAGGCGGCTTCGCCGTGAACTGCCGTCATTGCCGCCATGAAGAGCGGATTTGCCTCCAGATCGGCCGTGATCCAGCAGCCGCCGAATTCTTCCAGAAGACGCCGGACATTCTTGCACAGCTCCGTGAGCTCTGAGTCATTAAAAAGAGTGACCAGTCCTTCGGTTGTGATGCAAAGCTCACCTTCAACGGACGCAACTGCATCCCTGAGCGACCGGTAGTTTGTCACGTCAGCACCGTGGAATTCCTTCTTCGATATTCCGCGCTCAGCGAGAATCTCACCGATAACCGGAGCGAGTTCATCTATCACAACAGGCAGATCACAGCCTATATAATTCCTGTCCCTGAACTCTTCATGTATCGCCCGGGGATTAAATCCACACGGAATGTCGAGAATCGTGCCTTTCCCATAAGCGCTCAGCATACTGTTCGCCACACGATATTGAGTCTCTGCCATAACAGTTAAATCTGCGCCGAGAGCAGCTTTCTTCCCTTCATCGTGCATAAGCTCTTCTACATTCGTACCGAATCTTTCTGCCAGTACCTTCGCGTCCTCGCCACCCGTGACACATAATCGCAGCAATGTTGGTTCTGCCGTATTAAATGCCGGATTCGTTCTTTCCCTTAATTCCTGCTTCTCATTCAATTCTTGTCCCTCCTTTGATAAATACCTCCTGTTTCGACTACGGCATTACCAAATTAATTTACCACATTTTATCTAAAATCCAACATTTTTGCGTCAAAAGTACCTGTGGTGACATGAATAGCCTTTTTTGCGCTCCCTGTCACGCTATCTCCACAAAATCGACTTCATTCCCGTGCTCCCGGATGATCCGGACAAGATCGTCCGTCTCCATCCACACAGTAGCGGTATTTTCATTCGGATGTACGCCGATCTTTCCGTTCGCAAAAGCGGCGTCAAAATAAAAATGAACCCGGCGCTGCGTATCGTTTAAAACTCCCAACGGCGTGACCGAGCCCGGCGTCAGTCCCAAAATGTCCAGCAGATCGTCCGCCGAGGCAAAGGAAAGGTTCCGCAGGCCGTGTTGTCTGCGAAACTCCTTCAAGTCGACCCGCTTGTGTTCCATCACGGTGATCAGATAGTAATTGCGCTTTTTGTCGTCCCGGACAAACAGATTTTTCGCGCCCCATTCGGGATGCGGGAGTCCGAGCGCGTCCATCTCCTCTATATTGTAGACCGCCAGGTGCTCCGTGGCCTCATACGAAACGCCGTGATCGCTCAGATATTGATATGTCTCTGCTTTATTCATGATCTTTCCTCTGTCCCCCATTCTCTCAAACGCAGCCTTGCAGATATCCGCCCTCTGTCCAAACGGCATCCCGCTTCCCGTATACTTACCGTCCCGCGATCTCGATCCGGTCCATCACGCCCTGCACGTCGATGCCGGGATGCGTGAAATAAATCTGGCTGATCTGCGCCGTTAGCACACGGCTGATCTTGCGCGACTTCACAATACGGTCGACCGACTTCCCCTTCGCGAGATCTCTCACGACCGTCTCAACGATTCCCCGCAGTTCCCCGGATTCCAGTTCCGGGCACAGATCGCTTTTCTCCGCGCTGTGCAGGATCTGCTGCGCCGACTGCAGCACTTCGACCGTCTCCGGACGCGGATCCTTCCGCGTGTTCGGGACCACGGAAATTCCCCGTATCGCCCCTGCGTTCTCTGAATGCTTTTCCATAGTTCCCATCCCTTTTTCCGTAAAGAATCAGGGCCGTCACAAACTGCGACAGCCCCTGTCGTTACCGGGTTCTCAAAACCGGAAATCCCGGTTGTTGGAATTCTTGATGTCCTCAATGTGCTGCGCCGCGATGTTCCGGATCTTCTCCTTCGGAATCTTCGCAAGCTCCTTCTCGATCAGCTCAAAGCCAAACTTCTTCGTCTCATCGGACGCGTAATCCACCAGATACTCGGTCAGCGTCATCAGCGCGTTTGGATGACAACAGTTTAAGATCTGCCCGTTCTTGCACAGACTCATGAAACGATCGCCCGTGCGCCCTTCACGGTAACAGGCCGTGCAGAACGAAGGAATGTGCCCCTGCTCCATCAGCCAGCGCACTACTTCGTCAAGCGTTCTCTGGTCGGATACATCGAACTGCTCGGAATCGTGCGGGCGCTCCTCCTCGGTATAACCGCCCACGGATGTGCGGGACGCGCCACTGATCTGCGAGATGCCGAGGTCGAGCACGCGGCCGCGAACCTCCTGCGACTCTCTCGTGGAGATGATCATTCCGGTGTACGGCACCGCGATGCGGATGCAGGCAATGATCTTCTCAAACATCTCGTCCGGAATCGAATTGTCAAACACGTCCGGATCGATGTCGTCGGCGTGCTTCACGCGCGGCACGCTGATCGTGTGCGGCCCGACGCCGTGCACGGCCTCGAGATGCTCCGCGTGCATCAGCAGTCCGGCAAACTCATATTTGTACATCTCCAGTCCGAACAGAACGCCGAGTCCCACGTCGTCGATGCCACCCTCCATCGCGCGGTCCATCGCCTCCGTGTGATAGTCGTAATCGTGCTTCGGCCCGGTCGGGTGCAGCTCCAGATAGCTCTGCTTGTGGTAAGTTTCCTGAAAGAGAATATAGGTGCCGATCCCGGCCTCCTTCAGCTTGCGGTAGTCCTCGACGGTAGTCGCTGCGATGTTGACGTTGACGCGGCGGATCGCCCCATTCTTGTGCTGGATGCTGTAGATCGTCTTGATGCACTCCAGTATGTATTCGAGCGGATTGTTGATCGGATCTTCGCCCGCCTCAATCGCCAGGCGCTTGTGTCCCATATCCTGCAGCGCGATCACCTCCTGGCGCACTTCCTCCTGCGTCAGCTTTTTGCGCGCGATGTGCTTGTTCTTCAGATGATACGGGCAGTAAAGACAACCGTTCACACAGTAATTCGACAGATACAGCGGCGCGAACATCACAATGCGGTTCCCGTAGAACGCCAGCTTGATCTCCTTCGCGATCTGATACATCTCCTCGACCTTCTCCGGGATGTCGCACGCCAGAAGCACGGAGGCTTCCCGATGCGTCAGTCCCTGACAGACCGTTCCGGTCGCCGTCTTCTGCGGGCGCGCCTTCGCGAGGATCTGATCGATCAGCTCCACGTTGTTCTTGTTTTTCTCTGCGTATTCGAGCGTCTCGAGGATCTCCTCGTGGTTGATGAATTCTTCTGCCTTCAGTGATTTCGGGTTGTAAACTGCCATCTTGCTTACCTCTTTTCTTTGTCTCTTATCTATGTTCCAGACTGCGCTTGTCCGCAGCCGGAGCGTTTTTCTAAAATTTTGCTGTGCCGCGTCCGATCCTGCGTCCCTGCAGATCAGGCGCGCATATATGTCGGCATGCTATGAATTTTGCCAAGCGTATCTTCTTACATTTTTCATCATGCCTTGCACTCATATATCGGCTTGCTACGAATCCCTCCACTCCTTCACATCGCCCCGGGCGGTCACGACATGATAGCCGATCGACTCCATGCGCTGCTCCAGGCAATGCCTGCACTGCGCCGACTCTTCCCCGGTACAGATCTTGTTGTCGTACAACTCATACTTCTTCCGCACCGACACCGGGGAGAGGTTCGGCATCACGACGTTGGCGCCGGATAGAATCCCTTTCTCGCGTCCCTGCGGGTCGATCGTCCCGAGCGCCGTCGTCGACGGAAGCAGCACATTCGGATGGATCAGCCGGATGATCGACAGCAGATAACAGGTCAGCTCCACGGTCCCCGCAGATTCCTTCGCGAACGGCGTCGCCTGATGCGGAACGAACGGGCCGATGCCGCACATGTCAGGGCGAAATTCCTCGATAAACTTCAGATCCTCAGAAATCGTCTGCACCGTCTGGTAAGGCGAACCGACCATGAACCCGCAGCCCACCTGGTAACCAATCTCCTTCAGGTCGCGCAGGCAGCGCATCCGATTGTCGAACGACATCTGCGGCGGGTGCAGCTTCTCATAATGCGCTTTGTCCGCGGTCTCATGCCGCAGCAGATAACGGTCCGCCCCGGCGTCATACATCCGCTGATAGCTCTCGCGGCTGCGCTCCCCGAGCGATAAGGTCACCGCGCAGTCCGGATGGTTTTTCTTGATCTGTCCGATCAGACGGCAGACTACCTCATCCGAAAAGTGCGCGTCCTCCCCGCCCTGCAGGACGAAGGTTCGGAAGCCGAGCGCATAGCCTGTCGCGCAGCACTCCAGAATCTCCTGCTCTGAGAGCCGATAGCGCTCACAGGAGCGGTTGCTTCTGCGGATCCCGCAGTAATAGCAATCGTTTTTGCAGATGTTGCTGATCTCGATCAGCCCGCGTATGTAGACATCTTTCCCGTAGACCTGCTGCCGCGCGGCAACCGCCTTTTCGGCGAGCAATGCCGCCGCCCGGTCCGTCCGCCGCCCGGTCGAAGCTTTACATTCCAAAAACCGCTCCGCGCTGTCAGGCACAGGTCTCTCGACCATGTACCCGACCAGAGCTTCATACTCCGCGAGCGTCAGGGAATGCTGCGCCTCCAGTTTTTCGATCAGGGAAATCGTCCTTTTCTCTGTTCTTTCCTCTTCCATTTCCATAATAATCTGCTGCAGAGCCGCCGCGATATCCGGCCGCAGGCCGGGACAGCTCTGTTCTTATTATCTCACCAGCAGCCGCTTCCGGCTGACACACTCTTCCCGCTTCGCGAGCCACTCCTTCAGTTCCGGATAAATCTTCTTCGCGAGCTCATACCCGTGCCAGTAGAAATCCTCAAGCTTCTCAAGATCCGTCTCCGTCCGGCTGACGCACGGCACAGTCGGCCGAATCGCAAAGACCTTCCCCTGCTTTTCCAGACGGTCGATCAAATCCATCTCCCGGTTGTAGACGTGGTTGCGCGTTATCAGCGCGCGGGCAAGCTGCGGATATTTCCGGTAGGCAAGCTTCGCGAGCTTCACCAGGGAAGAATTGCTCTCCTTCTTGTAATAGCCGCGCCCTCTTGTCAGAATCACGATGTTGTAATCGAAGCCGTCCGCGATCGCCTTGCGCACCGGCACCGAGTCCGCAATCCCTCCGTCCATCATCGGTACCCCGTCGACGTCCGCCATCGCGGCCGCGAACGGCAGACTCGACGACGCCCTGCAGATGTCCATCAGCCGCGCCTTGTCGTGATACTCCTCAAAAAACTGCGCCCTGCCCGTCAGGCAGTTCGTCGCCGCGATCAGACAGCGCGTCGGCGACTTTGCGAACGCCCGGAAATCAAACGGATAGTCATGGTACGGAAACTGGTCGAAGATCAGGTCCATATTCATGAAATGCTTTGTCTTTACCATCGTGCGGAACCCGTACAGCTCATAGTCGAGCTGCGCGTCGAGCATGCACTCCTTCGTGCGCAGGATCTGTCCCGACACGTAATCCACCGCGTTGCACGCGCCCGCGGACACCCCGATCACATACGGCACCACAAGCCTGCGCTCCATAAAATAGTCCAGCACGCCGCTCGTAAAAATGCCGCGCTGGCCGCCGCCCTCCAGGATCATCCCTACTTTTTTCATGATCTATTTCACCCCTCCCAGGCCGGTTCCCTCCGTGTCTCCGGCTCCGGCCTGCTTATTCTTTCTCATTCTCCGCCATCTCCGCGACCGGGTTCTCCCGCTCCGCCCGTCGGTATCGCCGTGTACAGATACAGCCCTGCCAGTATGATCACGGCCCCGATCACCTGCTGCAGCTTCGGGATCTGCCCGAACAGGAAGATCCCCAGCACCGTCGCGAACATCGGCTCCCCGAGCTTCGCCGTCGAGATAAATGTCGCCGGGAGATATTTCAGTCCCCAGCTGAACACACTGTGTCCCAGCAGCGTGCAGCACAGCGCCAGTCCAAGCCCCAGCGCGTAATTCTTCGGCGCATAGCCGACGATCGGAAGTCGCGTCGCCGCGCAGAAAAGCGCGAGCGTCAGCGCCGCCGTCCCGTACACCAGAAAGGTGTAGAGCGTCGTCGACATCTTCCTGCGCTCCACGCGCCCGATCAGCGTGTACAGCGCCACAAAGAACGCTCCTGTCACCGCCAGCAGATCCCCGCGCACCGCGTTGCTGCCCGCGCTACGGTCGCTCAGGGCGAGCACGACGCTGCCCGCAAAGGTCAGAAAAATGCTGAACGCCCCCAGCCGGGAGACCTTTTCCTTTAAAAACAGGATTGACACGATCGCGACAAAAAATACCTCTGTATCCACGAGCACCGTGCTCGACGCGATCGACGTGTACGCGATCGACTGAAAATAGAAGGAAAAATGGCAGGCGAGGAACACGCCGCTTAATACACACATCAGCGCCGTCCGCTTTTCCAGCGCTTTCCACTCATCCCGGCAGGTCTTCCACACGACCGGGAGCAAAATTACCGCAGCAAAAAACATGCGGTAAAATGCGATCACGACCGCCGGAGCGGTCGTATACTTCACAAAGATCGCAGAAAAAGAAACCCCGAGCACCCCGAGGAGCACGATCAACTTCGCTTTCATCTTTTATGTCTCCCTCAAAGGTCTCTCTTAAGCCTCAGTCTCCGGTTCCGCCTCATCGGTCCCGCTCTCCGTCTCCGGCTCCGTGACGTCCTCCGACTCCGTGATATCCTCTGTCCCGGACTCCGCCTCTTCCTCTGCAAGCTCGGCGCCCGTGAATCCCGTCTCAGATTCCGTCTCAGCCTCCGCGTCCACGATGTTGGCATTCTCCAGCAGAAAATCCATCACTTTTTCCTGCAGCAGACTGATGCGAATCTCACCCTCATCGTTCGCCGCGATCAGCTCCTCCGGCGTCTCATATCCGTACTGCTCAGCGTAGCGCTGCGTCCCCGCCTCATACTCTTCATCGGTGAGGTCAAGCCCTTCGGCCTCCGCGATCGCCTTCAGGTACATCTCCTGCTGCAAAAGCTCCTGACAGGTCATGACAGCTTCCTCGTGGAACTCGTCCGGCGTCATCTCCAGATAAGCCTCCAGGAAATCTTCAAACTCCATCGAGTACATCTCCGCCACGCTTCTGTAATTCTGCTCAAGCAACGCGACGTTGTAGTCGACCATCTCCTGCGGGTACCCGCTGACCTCGCTTGTATTCGCGATCTGCGTCAGCAGGTCACCCACGAGATTGTTCTCAATCTGTTCTTCCTTCTCCTCCGCGAGCGTCGCGCGGATGCTCTCCCGGTACGACGCGACGTCCGGATACTCGCCGCCCGTGACCTCGTTCGCCACCTCATCCGTCAGCTCCGGGACGCGCTTGATCTCATTGACCGTGACCGTGAACACGACGTCCGCTCCCGCCAGCTCCTCACTGCCGTAGTTCTCCGGGAACGTCAACGGCAGATCGACCGTATCGCCGACCGCTACCCCGATCAGCCCATCCTCAAATCCGTCGATAAACGCGCCGGAGCCGATCGTCAGGTCATATCCCTGCGCCGTGCCGCCGTCAAACGCGACCCCATCCTTCTTGCCCTCGTAGTCGATATTCGCCGTGTCGCCCTCCTGGACGACGCCCTCTGTCAGCGTCTCCATCTGGTCCGAATTCTGAAGGTCGAACAGGATCTCCTGATCGATCTCCTCCTCAGATACTTCCGCCGCCTCTCTCACCACGGTCAGCCCTTTATATTCGCCCAGCGTCACATAATCAGACGCCGTGTAATCCGGTCTCTCCGGAACTACCATCTCCGTCTCGGCTTCTGTCTCCGCCCCTGTCTCCATCTCAGCGTCCGCGGCTTCCTCCGCACCGCTTTCCGGCTCCTCAGATACAGCCTCCGTCCCGACTTCCGTCTCATCCGCCACAGCGACAGACGCCATGCCGGAAACCGCCAGACAGGCGGAACAGACAAGAGCCGCAAATATGTTCCTTTTTCTCATAATACCTGACTCCTCTCGCCAATGATATTCTGAGTATAACACATACGGCTCGGTTTCGCACTACCAAATATTATTTTTCCATGCATTCGCCTCTTCATTATTTTTTATTGCACGTTTTCCGATAATGTCTAAAATATTTTTCACTTATATCTTGTTTTCATTACATAAAAATGATAGCATTGTTTTAAGTCTGTCATGAATGAGGGCACAAAAATTACTATGATTGCTATGTCAAAAAAATACGTAATTACACGCAACACACATATTGAATTATCTGCACCGATAACAATATAATAACCATGGAAGGAAGTGAGTTTATGAGCAACCGCGAATTTGCTAAAGCTCTTATTGATCAGATACCAGAAAGCAAACTGTTTTTTGCTATTGCTTATTTGCAGGGAATTTCCGTGCCGGATGAAATCCCGAATGCCGAAACACTGGCATCAATGGAAGAACTCGAACGCGGCGGCGGTACAGTATTCACCGGGAGCACAGCGGATCTTTTTACTGAACTGATGGAGGAATAACTATGCTTAATGTAAGATACTCCACCAGATTCAAGAAAGATTTCAAGACCTGCGTAAAGCGTGGAAACCAGATGGTATTACTGCAACAGGCGATTGATACGCTCCGCATTCCTGCACCTCTGCCAGCCAAAAACAGGGATCATAATCTGATCGGAAAATATGCCGGGTACAGAGAATGTCATATAGAGCCGGACTGGCTATTAATTTACAAACAGACTGATACAGAACTGCTTCTTGACCGAACCGGCACCCACGCTGATCTGTTCGACATGTAATGTCTTGCAAGTCATAAAGGCACCGCCCCGCTCTCGTCAAAGTCCAGGGGCGGTTTTTTTCTTTTCTGTCAGCTGCTCTTTGAAAATAAAACCCAAAGAATGATTGCACTTTCTGCCAAAGAATGCTAGAATGCTAAAATGAAGAAGAAAAGCAGGAACCAAATCTAAATCTACGGAGGTACATATGCCAACACCACTCAAAGTTTTACTGATCATATTGCTTGTACTTGTCATAGCGCTGATCGTCCTCTACTTTATCGGGCGCAAGATGCAGAAGAAGCAGGCCGCGCAGCAGGAACAGATGGAAGCGGCCAAACAGACGGTCTCAATGCTGATCATTGACAAAAAACGAATGCCGATCAAGGAATCGGGACTGCCGCAGATGGTGATCGACCAGACGCCGAAGCTGATGCGGCGCTCCAAGCTCCCGATCGTCAAGGCAAAGGTCGGCCCTCGTATCATGACGCTCGTCAGCGACGCCGCCATCTTCGATACGATCCCAGTCAAAAAGGAAGTCAAGGCCGTCGTCAGCGGCATCTACATCATGGAAGTGAAAGGCGTGCGCGGACCGCTTGAGACCGTGCAGAAGAAAAAAGGCTTCTGGGCGAGGACGCGCGACAAGCTCTCCAGAAAGATCGACGAAGAAAATAAGAACCTTCAGAAAGCAAACGGGAAAAAGAAAAAGAAATAAAGCGGGCGAGGACGCACTGTCCTCGCCTGTCGATTTTTCATCGAAGGTGAAACCGAGGGCTTCCTTTCGCGATCGCGCGGATCCGGATCCGGCAATCCGTGACATGCTCATAGTTGAGCTCAAGACAGTATGCGACATAGATCTCCAAGAGATCTTCCTCCTCTACCGTCTTCATATCCGTCACTTCCAGCCCCACCAGCATCTCCCCGAACGGCGTCTCGTACCAGCACTCCGTCTTTTCTTCGCGCAGAAAGGTCATCTTCACGTTCACGGCGCCCTTTTTCACGATCTCCATGCCGCCGTCCTTCAGGGTGATCCGATTGCTGACGACGCCTCCGTTCTCTTCCACCTGTTCATCGTACAGCAGGTAGTGTTTCCCGTTCCGAAAGTAGTATTTCCCGGCGGAAAAAATTTCAATCTCCTCATCCTGCGCTGTGTTCAGTGTGTGGAGTCCCCTTACGCTGACCAGAACATCTTCCGTCATCCGAGAATCCCCTCCTTGATCTGTTTTCTTCCTCCGTATCTCACTGCAAAATCTGACTTATTGCTAATATATGCTTTGCATTTTCCGGCATCAATATTCTTCAATATTGATCTTCTGCGTCGTCTCGATGTCGTATGGAAGAATCGAATCCGCGAAGCGCTTAAATTTATCCGCGGCATCGCTGACATAGAACTTGTAGGGTTCGTTGCCCGGGGGCTTCGCCTGCGTGTTCAGAAGATTCTTCTGCGCCAGCAGGCGCTCCAACTCCTTCGCCGTCTCATAGGCCGGATTCACCAAATGTACGCCGGGTCCCGCAATCTCCCCGATCAGCGAACGCAAAAGCGGATAATGCGTGCATCCCAGGATCAGGCTGTCGATCCCCTCGTCCAGCAATTCCTTCAGATACCGCTTCGCCACCGTCTCCGTCACCGGATCCTTCAGCCAGCCTTCCTCCACAAGGGGCACGAACAGCGGACAGGCTTTCCCGTACACGGTGATCTCCGGATCCTCCGCACGGATCAGCTGGTCGTACATCCCGCTGTTGATCGTACTCTCCGTGCCGATCACGCCGACTTTTTTGTTCGCGGTGGAGACCGCCGCGACGCGCGCGCCGGACTTGATCACGCCAATGATCGGAATATCCAGCTCTTTTTCCACCTCGTCGAGCGCCAGCGCGCTGGCCGTATTGCAGGCGATGACGATCGCCTTGACCTGCTCCGTGCGCAGGAAGCGGATGATCTGCCTGGAATAGCGCAGGATCGTCTCCCGCGACTTGCTGCCGTACGGCACGCGGGCTGTGTCCCCGAAATAGACGATGCGCTCGTTCGGAAGATTGCGCATGATCTCCCTCGCCACGGTCAGGCCTCCCACGCCGGAATCAAACACGCCGATCGGCGCGGTGCAGGCCGCGCGCTCTGTCTGTTCTGCCATTTCTGTGTAGTCCTCCATATTGCATGATGTCTTGATATGTGAGCCGTGCTCAACCTCGAAAAAGCTACGCACGGCTCATTGCTTACGCGAAGAGTATCGCTTCCCCGTCCAGAAACGCGAAGCGCACCGGCTCCTCCGCCGTGAATTCCGCCCTTCCGCTCGTCGCCTCCGTGACCGCGTCGCGCAGCTCTTTTATCTGCTCCTGCGGGACCAGCGTCTGCACAGCCACACTGTCAGTATATTCCGAATTGACGATAGAAAGTCCTCTCTGCCCCAGCAAGTACTGGATCTTCCCGATGCCGTTGTAGTCCGTTCGGATAGAGAGCAGCGCGCCGTCCCTCTTGTCGATCACGGCGCTGCCGCGCAACCCCTCCTGCGCCGCCTTTGCATACGCGCGCACGAGACCGCCCGTGCCGAGCAGCGTCCCGCCGAAATACCGCGTGACCACGACCGCCGCATCGTGGATCTCCTCGCCGAGCAGCACGTCCAGCATCGGGCGGCCCGCGGTCCCCTGCGGTTCCCCGTCGTCGCTGCAGCGCTGGATCTCATAATGCTCTCCGACGACGAACGCGGAGCAGTTGTGCGTCGCGTTCCAGTATTTTTTCTTCATCGCGGCGATAAACTCCAGCGCCTCTTCCTCGCTGTTCACCGGCTGCACCGTGGCGATGAAGCGGGATTTTTTCTCGACGATCTCGCCCTCGCCGCCCCTGTAGACTATCTTCATAAATACCTCGCAATTATCTCAGACGCACTTCATCCCCTCAGACGGTTTCAGGCGTTTTGACACTTTTCCCCGCTGCCCGAATTCCGCCGACCAGATCTGTGTCCGCGCTGGATCCGCGCCGCGGTCTCTGCGTCGCAGATCCGGTCAGTCTCTCTCGACCTCAACGATCTCTCCGGTCTGCGCGTCGATCTTGTACTCATACTCCGCGCGTCCCTCGCGCAGTTCCAGCTCATAGTCATAGAAACGTCCGTCATACTCAAATTTGAGCTTGACAAGCTCCGCATCCGCCTCTGCGATCCCGGAATCATCCAATGCGATCTGCACGGCCTCCTCATAGCCGATCAGCTCCGTGCCGTCGACCGTGACCTTCACGGCGCTCCCGGCCGCATTTGTGTCCGCCGCACCGGTGCCCGTCTGATTTTCCGCGGAGGTATCCTGCTCCGTCTGTGCATCATTTGCCGCGTCTGCTTTCTGCCCACCGGCCGAAGCCGCGTCGCCCGCCAGCGTCAGCTCCGGTGTCGCCTCCTCAACCGCACGCCCCTCGACGCTCCACTCCAGGATCATACCGTCCGACTCCCGGAGCATATATTCATAACTGTTATCCCCATAGGAAAATTCTACCTCAACGACGTTCTCGCCGTCCTCGCGCTCACGCACCGCGCGCAGCCGCGTCACATCCGCCTCCGCAGCGCCGGCATCTGAAAGCGCGATCGTCTCCGCGCCCATCTCATCAAGCGGCAAAGCAACGCTCTCCTGCGCCAATGCCGCGCCCGAAAACGCGCAGATTCCGGCAGCGCAGATCACAGTTGCAATTCCTTTTCCCAACATTCTTTTCTTCATCACAGACCTCCATTTCTCTGCCCGCACATCTCCGGGACAGTACAGAATAAATTCCGTTCCAAAATGGCACCCACACATACACGTAATGGCACGGTCATTTTACAGACCTCATTATATATCATCTCCAAACGCGATGCAAGACCACGCATAAACTGCTTCCTTTGGTGGAATAATTTGTTATATTGAACGATTTATGCCCAAAGGAGCAAAGCTTTATGGAAAACACGCAAAATCCCGATGAAAAAAAACAGCTGCCTGACAAGCGGATATCCGGCAGAAATGATCAAAAGAACCGTCTGTCCGAGGTGATGCAGGTGATCCGACGTCTTCCGTGGAAACGTATTCTGATCGGCACCGGAGCGGCCGCGACTGTCTTTTTATTCACGTTCCTCGGACTGGTCTGTCGTCTCGCGGCAACTGCCCCGGACATCGACACGATCAGCGTCTCCCCTTCGGAATCCGCCACCTACATCTGCGACCAGGACGGAAATTATCTGCGCAAGCTCACTCTGGCGACCGCGAACCGGGACATCGTCACGCTCGACGAGATTCCCGATTCTCTGCAGAAGGCAATGATCGCCATCGAGGACGAGCGCTTCTACGAACACAGAGGTATCGATCTTCACGGCATCATGCGCGCTTTTCTGACCGGGATCACCAGCGGTTCCTTCTCGGAAGGAGCCAGCACGATCACGCAGCAGCTCATCAAAAACAGCGTGTTCACCGACTGGACGCAGGAGACCTCCTTCGCCGAGCGGTTCCGCCGGAAGGTACAGGAGCAGTATCTCGCGCTGCAGCTCGAAAACCGGATCTCCAAGGATGAGATTCTCGAGGACTATCTGAACACGATCAACCTGGGGGCCGGATGCTACGGCGTACAGTCCGCCGCGCGGCGTTATTTCGGCAAAGACGTTTCGGAACTGACCGTTTCAGAGTCGGCGGTGCTCGCCGCGATCCCACAGAACCCCAGCCGTTATAATCCGATCACAAATCCCGAAGAAAACAGCAAGCGCCGGGCAGTCGTGCTCCGCTACATGGCCGAACAGGGCTATCTGTCCGAATCAGAACGGGAGGATGCGCTCTCCGATGATGTGTACGCCCGCGTGCAGGCGTTCGACGCTTCCTACGATGAGTCAGAAGTCTACTCCTACTATGAGGACGCGCTGATCGAACAGGCCATCGACGCTCTGACCGAGGAGAAGGGTTATTCCCAGGAGCAGGCGTACCGCGCCGTGTACAGCGGGGGACTGCGCATCTTCTCCGCGCAGGACGCTTCGCTCCAACAGATCTGCGATGAAGAATTTTCAGACCCCTCAAATTTCCCGGAGGGCACCGAATTCGGCATCGACTATGCCTTGAGCGTTTCCGACGCGGACGGACAGATCACACACTACGGCTCAGAAGCCTTGCGCAGCTATGTCCGAAAAAACATCGACGGCTCATTTGATCTGCTCTGCACCTCCGAGGACGAAGCACAAAGTTATGCGAATGCATTCCGGGAACATGTGCTGGGAGCTGCCTCAACAGCAGAAGTTTCCGAAAGCGATCCCAACGGGAACGCTGGCAAAGATTCCGATTCCGGAAGCAGTGGCCTGACCATACTCGGGGAGCGCCTCACGCTCTCGCCCCAACCGCAGGCCTCGCTCGTGCTCATGGATCAGGAGACCGGCCTCGTGCGCGCCCTTGTCGGCGGCCGCGGCGAAAAGACCGCCAGCCTCACCCTGAACCGCGCGACCGAGACGACGCGCCAGCCCGGTTCTACCTTCAAGATCCTGACCGCCTACGCCCCCGCGATCGACGCTTTCGATAAAACGCTCGCCACGCTCTACAAAAACGAACGCTACAAGTACGAGGACGGCACGCCGGTCAGCAACTGGGACATCACGGATTACTCCGGCACGGTGACGATCCGCGAGGCGATCACGCGCTCAATCAACGTCATCGCGGTGAAATGCATCACCGAAATTTCCCCGCGCGTCGGCTACGAATACGCGCGCAGATTCGGGATCTCTACCTTGCAGGAATCCTACACCGCCCCGGACGGCAGTCAGTCCTCGGATATCGTACAGCCGCTCGCGCTCGGCGGCATTACGAAAGGCGTCACGAACCTGGAACTCTGCGCCGCCTACGCCGCGATCGCGAACCAGGGTGTCTACCGCACACCGAAATTTTTCACGAAGATTCTGGACCGACAGGGAAATATCCTGATCGACCGGACAGACGATCTGACGGATGATGCAGACAATACCCGCGTTCTCTCTGAGAGCAGCGCGTTTCTCTTGACCGACGCAATGAAGGACGTCGTCAACGCGCCCGACGGCACAGCCTACGGAACCATCGAAGCAGGAATACAGCCCGTCGCCGGGAAAACCGGGACTACCTCCAACTACAAGGACATCTGGTTCGTCGGCTACACGCCCTTCTACACCTGCTGCGTCTGGGGCGGCTATGACAACAACCGCGACCTGCCCCTGGAATCCACGTACCACACGTACAACAAGATCCTCTGGTCCGCCGTCATGGACCGCGTCCACGAAGGGATCGCCAGCTCCGACTTCCCGATTCCCAAAACCGTCGAACCGGTGACGCTGTGCCGTGAATCCCACCTGCCCGCCGTGTCGGGCGGCTGCAAGGAAACCTATGTGGAATATTTCGCCGTCGGTACCGAGCCGCAGAGAACATGTTCCCTGCACAAGCCTGCCCCTGAGACAGAGAAAAAAACGATCTATTCTGATCTGTTGGGTCGGCTCAAAAAGAAGACAAAGTCCGAAAGTGAATCAGAATCGGAGTCAGAAACGGAATCAGAATTAGAGTCAGAAACAGAATCAGAGCTAAAAACAGAGAATGAAGCGAAAGATATGCCTGAATCAGAAAGCGGATTGGAAACTGAAAACGTGTCGGAAGCAAAAAAAGAATCGGAAGCTGAAAGTATGTCGGAGTCAAAAGAAGAACCGGAGGCTGAAAGTATGTCGGAATCGGAAAATGGACTGGAACCAGAAAGTATGCCAGAACCGAACAATGGATCTGTATCCGAAACGACTCCTGAAACCAATCCGCCCTCTGAGATTCTAAAGCAGGGCAACACCGCCCAGCCGGACACCAGCTCCTTCGACGACCTGATGAACCGCCTGACCGGATCGCAGTAAAAAACAGGCAGCTGCATTTCTCTCATGAAAGCAGCTGCTCGTTTTTATCCCGTTTTTATTATTTCTCCCGTTGCCTATGCGTGCGGAATATTCGTGTTCTCCGAGATCTCACTGCTGATCGTGACCAGGTCGTCCACGGACAGATCGTGCAGCCTCTTATGCCCCGTGATGCGCGCAAAAGTTTTCAGCTCCTCAAGCGATACATTGAGATAGTTTGCCACGCGCTGCGCCGCCGCATCCACCTTAACGCGCGCCCGGAGCGCCGGATCCTGCGTCGCGATCCCTGCCGGACACATGCCGGAACCACAGATGCGGTACTGCTGGCACGCCGCCGCGATCAGCGGAGCCGAGGCCACCGCCACCGCGTCCGCTCCCATCGCGATCGCCTTCGCGAAATCCGAGGACACCCTCAGCCCGCCCGTGATGACAAGCGCGATATTCGAGCCGACCGAATCCAGATATTTCCTCGCCCGATAGAGCGCGTAGACCGTCGGAACGCTCGTGGATTCTCGCAGGAAGAACGGACTGGAACCGGTCGCCCCGCCTCTCCCGTCGATCGTGATGAAATCCGGCTCCGCGTAAACGCAAAACTCCAGATCCTTCTCGATGCGGCCAGCCGCGATCTTGATGCCGACCGGACGCCCGTCAGACGCCTCGCGCAGCATGTAGACCAGCTCTTTCAGATCGTCTTTTGTGTTGATATCCGGGAATTTGGACGGGCTCTGCACGTCCCTGCCCATCTCCTTGCCGCGGATCGCCGCAATCTCTTTCGTCACCTTGTCCCCCGGAAGATGGCCGCCCATGCCGGGCTTCGTGCCCTGCCCGATCTTGATCTCGATCGCGTCCGAAGTCTGAAGGTTCTCCGGCGTCACGCTGTAACGATTCGGAACATACTCAAAAATATACTTGTAGGCCGCCGCCTTTTCCTCGGGGAGAATGCCGCCCTCGCCGCTGCACATCGCCGTCTTCGCCATCGTGCTGCCCTTTGCCAGCGACACCTTCGCCTCCTTCGAAAGCGCCCCGAACGACATATGTGAAACGTAAATCGGACTCTCCAATATCATCGGCTTCTTCGCGTGTCTGCCGATCACAGTCGTCGTATCAACTTCCTCGCCGTCGTCAAGCGGCGGCGGATTCAGCTGCGCGCCGAGGAGCAGGATATCGTCCCAGCCCGGCATCGGCATCTGCGTGCTCATCGCGCTGTGCAGGGAATGCCCGCTCACCGCCATCTCATGGATCTCCTTCATGTAACGGCACGAGGAATCCGTCCGCGCGAACAGCGGATCGTATGACAGGTCGAGCGGCTTGTCGGAAGCCACGGGCTCCTCAGGCACCGCCATGTCCTCCAGCGGAGCAAATTTGTCCGCTGACTGGTGGCAGACCGGGCAGGTAAAATCCTCCGGAATGCTGTCGCCCTCATAAATATAACCGCAGACTGAACATCTGTATTTCATATTCCCCTCCCTTCCCCAACTCCATGTTGTAATGATATCAATTTCAAAGTCAAGTTATGCCGCATCACAGATCAGGCCGATCCGCAATGCGGCATAGCATCTAACAGTTCTTAGTAGTTCTCCGCCTTCACCTGGAAATAGCTCTGCGGATGCGCGCAGACCGGGCAGACTTCCGGGGCTTTCTTGCCCACACAGATGTGACCGCAGTTCGAGCACTGCCATACCACGTCGCCCTCCTTGGAGAATACAAGGTCGCCCTTGATGTTCGCGAGCAGCTTGCGATAACGCTCCTCATGCTCCTTCTCAATCTTCGCCACTTCCTCGAACAGGAAAGCAATGTCGTCGAAGCCTTCCTCTTTCGCGTCCTTCGCGAATCCCGCGTACATATCGGTCCACTCATAATTCTCGCCCGCCGCGGCCTCCTCAAGATTCTCGATCGTGGAACCTACCGCGCCGCCGTTTAACAGCTTGTACCAGATCTTCGCATGCTCTTTCTCATTCGCGGCCGTCTCCTCAAAGATCGCCGCGATCTGCACATAGCCGTCCTTCTTCGCCTTGCTCGCGAAGTAGGTGTATTTATTTCGCGCCTGGGATTCTCCGGCAAACGCCGCCAACAGATTCTTCTCAGTCTTGCTGCCCTTTAATTCTTTCATCGTATATATCCTCCTTTTAAATTGATAATTATTCCTGTTATTAGAGATAATACTGTTTCTTTCGGTAAATGTCAAGACTTTTTCCTCATGATCCGGCATTTTTTTCAAACAGTTGATCAAGCCGTGGCAATGCCTTTCGTGTCTACCCTTGCACATGTCTCAATTCTCTCTCCCATGCCCTCCTATACACGCCGCCGGACTTGACAAAGCCCCGCAAACCCTGTATAGTTAGGGAGTCCGTGCAGCCGGGGAGATAGCGGTGCCCTGTACCTGCAATCCGCTACAGCAGGGGTGATGCCGAACGGAGGGTGTACGATTGCGGAGCAGCCTCTGATAAGTGGTGTTGACGTCCGGGTCTCGCGCAACAGGGACCCGTGAACCGTGTCAGGTTGGGAACAAAGCAGCACTAAGCGGAACTCTCTGTGTGCCGCGAGGGCGCCTGGGCCGAGCTAACTGTCAGAGTAACGTCCGTGGTATGCATTCGATGGGAGGCGCACGGATTTTCATTCGCGAATTATGGGTAGGATTGCGGGAGCACGAAGTGCGAAGCAATCCGTGGGCTTTTTGAAAGGATCCTATCATGATCTCTCTGCCCCCGGTATCCCGGGAAACCGATGAAAAATTTATGCGCGAAGCGCTGCGTCAGGCGCGAAAAGCCTACGCGCTGCGGGAAGTCCCGATCGGCTGCGTGATCGTCTGCGACGGAAAGATCGTCGCGCGCGGCTACAACCGCCGCAACACGGACAAAAACACCACCTCCCATGCAGAGATCAACGCGATCCGCCGCGCCAGCAAAAAGCTCGGCGACTGGCGGCTGGAGGGATGCACGATCTACATCACGCTGGAGCCCTGTCAGATGTGCGCCGGGGCGATCGTCCAGTCCCGCATCACGCGCGCGGTCATCGGCAGCATGAACCCCAAGGCCGGCTGCGCAGGCTCCGTGCTCAATCTTCTGGAGATGGAGCAGTTCAACCACCAGGTGATCGTCGAGCGGGGCGTACTGGAACGGGAATGCAGCGAGATGCTGTCCGGATTTTTCCGGGAGCTGCGGGAGCAAAAGAAGAAGCAAAAAAACTGACCGCAGCAGAATACATCCTTCAAAATTGCAACAAACTGCAGCCGAAAATACTGATTCCCAACCAGAATGCTCAGAAAAACCAGGAAAGCTCATGGGGCTCATGGGGAAGTTTCAGAAAACAGTTGACGGAACAAATCCCTTGACTTATAATGAAAAAGCACTGACTTGGAGAGTTATCGAAGTGGTCATAACGAGCCGCACTCGAAATGCGGTTGTCCTTTACTGGGCACGTGGGTTCGAATCCCACACTCTCCGTTTTTTACATCATCCAGAAACACGACGTTTTATGAAAAACTGCGTAAAATCAAGCGTTTGCATTATTGGCACAGAAATAGAATTATTGCTATTTTAATGAATTTATTGTAGCTATGCAACACGAATGCAACACGCAAAAGAGGATTGTGGTATCCGGCGGCAGAATAATCTGCCGCCATTCTTCTTGCCATTATACCGTCTTTATGACCGCCTCAAACTCGACAGCCTTAAACCTTGCCACCAGAGCGTCCGCTTTCACCTTAACTTCAAACATGCCACACTGCATCTTATACTGTCCGGCTCCTTGCTTCACGATGGCATCAAAACCGGCCTTCTTGATCTTTTTTGCCTGCTTGGTGTCGTTAGCTTTGACCGAAAAACTCCCGGCCTGCACGATGTAACCGTTCTTGATGGGCGTGGGTACCGCTGCTAGCGCGGCGATTTTGTGTCCGAAGTAAAAGTGCCCCCATTGATTATTCCTGACATCTTTTCCAAGATACTGATACTCATACTTGGCAAGCAGGCTTGCGCACTTAGCCAGGTCCATGTTGCCCTTCCCATCAGAATATTTCATGAAACTCCGGAACTGCAGAGTCACCGCATCCTGCTACCGGCGCTTTCTTTCCTAAAATATCTCATACACTACCCGGTGCGCCTCATCCGTCGTGACATTCTGCCCGTATACGGAGAAATCGCGCTCCATCACGTCCTTGATGCCTTTGCCATACTCGCCGTTGTCAGTCATGTTCTTTATCCCCTTTCCACGGAAGGTAGTGTCAAATCCTACCTGTTTTTTTGTTCCAAAATTCAATAAAAACCTTGGTCTTAAGGGAAATCTGCAATAAA
>CANQRR010000042.1 GCA_947626285.1 uncultured Lachnospiraceae bacterium | reverse complement strand
TCCGTTTTCCATTTTTAGGCATAAAAAGGGAGCCATTGCTCCATAGATGAATTACTCATCTATTTTGCAACAGCCCCCTTTTCATTTCTACGACAACAGTCCCGCGGCGCGCAGGTTGGTCAGCAGCGCGTTGAGCTGCGTGGCGATGTCAGCGGTGGTCGCCGTAGTCGGGTCGGTGTCCGCGACCGCAGCGGCCGGCGTGACTGTCGCGTCCGCGCCGGTAGGCCCGGTCGGTCCCGCAGGCCCGGTAGGTCCTGTAGCACCCGTAGCTCCTGTGGCACCGTCTGCTCCGGTTGGTCCAGTAGGCCCAGCGGGTCCGGTTGCGCCCGTGGTTCCGGTCGCTCCGGCAGGTCCGTCCGCCCCGGTAGGTCCAGTCGCTCCGACAGGTCCGGTGCCGCCGGTCGGCCCTGTAGGTCCGGTCACGCCGGTAGGCCCAGTCGCACCCGTAGGTCCGACGGCTCCGTCCGCCCCGGTCGGTCCAGTCGCTCCGATCGGGCCGGTGGCTCCGGTCGCACCTGTTTCGCCGGTTGGCCCTGTAGGCCCGGTCACGCCTGTGGCACCAGTAGCTCCGTCCGCTCCGGCAGGTCCAGTGGCTCCGACAGGTCCCGCTTCGCCGGTCGGTCCAGCAGGTCCGGTCGCGCCGGTGGCTCCAGTAGCACCGTCTGCTCCGGCAGGTCCAGTGGCCCCGACAGGTCCGGCTTCACCGGTTGGACCAGTCGGTCCGGTTGCCCCGGCAGGTCCCGTAGGCCCGGTGATGCCGTCCGCTCCGGTTGGTCCGACAGGCCCGGTCGCACCCGTAGGTCCGATTGGCCCGGTAGGTCCTGTAGCGCCTGTTGTCCCGGCGATTCCGGTAGGTCCTGTAGCGCCGTCAGCGCCAGTCGGTCCGGTAGGACCCATGGATCCTGTAGGCCCGATCGGTCCGGTCGCGCCCGTGGCACCCGTCATCCCGGCAGGTCCGGTCGCACCGGTCAGACCGGTAGACGATCCGGCAGGCCCGGTCGCACCCGTTGGTCCTGTGGCGCCAGTCGGCCCGGTCACACCTGTTGGCCCCGGCATGCCCGGCGCTCCCGGGAAGCCCATTGGGCCCGTCGGTCCGGTAGGACCGGTCGTACCGTTGCAGCAGGTATTGCAGTTCGAAGGCCTTCCGTATTGCGGACAGGTATTATAGTAAGCATTATTCACAACGCATACCCCCTTATAACTGTAGTCGAGACATTTTACTGTCTCACTCCAATATATTCGGAACGGGCGGGGAGTGTTCAGAGGCGTAAAAGCATAACTTTACAAAACCACTTTGCCGTACTATACTTAAAAATACGCAACAAATTTGCATCAACGAGAAAGAAAGGCGCTGAACTCATGTATTATACAAATATTTTGGATCTGATCGGCAATACGCCGCTTCTCAGCCTCGAGCAGACTACCGGGCTGAACATTTTTGCAAAAGCTGAATTTTTAAATCCCGGCGGGAGCATCAAGGACCGGATCGCCCTGCATATGATCGAGGAGGCGGAAAAGAGCGGGAAGCTGCGCCCCGGTATGACGATCATCGAACCGACCTCCGGAAATACGGGCATCGGTCTGGCTCTGTGCGGCATCCGCAAGGGATATAAGGTCATCATCGTCATGCCGGAAAACATGAGCGATGAGAGGAAAAAGATCATCCGGGCGCTGGGAGCCGAGCTGGTGCTCACGGACCCCAAGCTCAGCATTGATGGAAGCGTGCAGAAAGCGACGGAGCTCGCCGCGTCCTCAGAGGACTATTTTGTACCCCAGCAGTTCCAGAATCCGGCGAACCCGGAGACGCACTATCGCACCACCGCGCGGGAGATCGTGGAGCAGTTGGGAAAGAAGGTCGATATCTTCGTTTCGGGAATCGGAAGCGGCGGAACGCTTCAGGGAATCGCGAAGTATCTGCTGGAGAAAAATCCGGACTGCAAGATCGTGGCGGTGGAGCCGAAAAATGTCAGCGCGCTTTTGGGAGATGAGCCCGGCCTCCACCAGATTCAGGGGATCGGGGACGGTTTTATCCCGGACGTCCTTGACACATCCATCATCACGGATATTGTGGAAGTCAGTGACGACGACGCGATCAACACAGCAAGAGAACTGGCGAAGGTGCAGGGACTTCTGGTAGGAACCTCCTCCGGAGCGAACGTCTGGGCAGCGAAGCTCATGGCCGAAAAGTATGGCAATGACAAAGTGATCGCCACAGTCTTGCCGGACCGGGCGGAGCGGTATTTCAGCACCGCGCTCATCTGAGGAAGGCAGATATACTTGAGTCAAACGGCGCAACTCCAGACATAGGAAACACAGCTGCTCCTATTTGTCACCTTATGGGGTTCCCAGGCATATCCTCATAACAGAATAACGTCCTGTTTCCTTATCTGTTTCTGCCAGACGAGGTCTGCCTGCACAATGTCGGGACAGAAACACGCGGGACGTCTGACGGGACAGGAGGCAGGGTTATGGTGACGGTGAGTCTTTGCATGATCGTAAAAAATGAGGAGGCGGTTCTCGCGCGCTGTCTGGACAGCATCCGGGACGCAGTGGACGAGATCGTCATCGTGGACACCGGCAGCAGCGACGCGACAAAGGAGATTGCCGCACATTATACAGACAAGGTCTATGATTTCGCGTGGATCGACGATTTCGCCGCCGCGCGAAATTTTTCTTTTTCCAAAGCGGGCATGGACTTCATCATGTGGCTCGATGCGGACGACGTCTTCACCGAGCAGGACCGGGCGGCTTTTCTTCGCCTGAAAGCATCCGCGTGGGAAAACGCGGATGTCGTCATGATGCGCTACAACACGGCGTTTGACGAGCAGGGAAATCCGGTTTTCTCCTACTACCGGGAGCGGCTTGTCCGACGGAGCGTTCCGCATAGCTGGAAAGGCCGTGTGCACGAGGCGATCGTCTGCTCCGGCCGGACTGTCTACGCGGAGGAAGTCGCCGTGACGCATCGGTCTATTAAAAGCTCTTACAGCGACCGGAACCTGCGTATCTATGAGCGGCAGATCCGAGAGGGCGAAACGCTCACACCGCGCGACCGCTTTTACTATGGGAGAGAGCTATATTACCACAGACATTATACGCGCGCGATCCGGGTGCTCAGCGATTTTCTCAATGACGGGCAGGGCTGGGTGGAAAACAAGATTGAGGCCTGCAAGATTTTGGCGTACTGTATGCTGAAGACTGACAATCTTCCTGTCGGTTTGACGGATAAAACAGGCGATTCTCCAACTGAGTTTTTGGCCGATACAGGCAGCAGGTCTATCAATGAGTCGACTGACAGGCCAGACAGCAACTCACAGAGAAATTGCTGTGAGCGGCGGCTTGATGCGTTTGCAGTTCTCACACGCTCTTTCTTTTACGATCTTCCCCGCGCCGAGATCTGCTGTGAGATTGGAAATCTGTTGATGCAGGAAGAAAATTACCGAACCGCGGCATTCTGGTTCGAACTGGCGCGCACGCTCCCGCGAAATGACAAAAGCGGCGGATTTATGTCCGCGGACAGCTACGGTTATCTGCCCTGCATCCAGCTGTGCGTCTGCTATTATCGGCTCGGCGACAGCAAGAAGGCAGAGGAGTACAACCGTCTGGCGGGGACGTATCGGCCCGATTCCCCCGCTTACCTCCATAATGTGAATTTTTTCAGGCTCCAGCATAGTTCTCTTGCATAAATTTCTGGGCTTTTTCGGCAGATTCCACGTCCTTTTCGGGTGTAAAGCCGTACTTTTTTTATTTTACTCGGAAAATGGACAGGCAGATTGTAAGGATTTTGTCATGTCTACGGGAATTGCTTTTTCATGCACAGTTTCTTATAATGGTACAAAGAGAAGAGGACAGATCTTGGGAGGAAAGCAATATGTACAGGATTCTGATCGTGGAGGATGACGCGGCGATCGCGCAGGCGATGCGCAAGCAGCTCTCTCTGTGGGGACTGGAGGCGCGGTGTGCACGAAATTTCCGGGATATCATCGGGGAGTTCCGAGAGTTTGACCCGCAGTTGGTACTGCTCGACATCGTGCTGCCGTTTTACGGGGGCTATCATTGGTGCGCCGAGATACGCAAGATTTCAAAGGTGCCGATCGTCTTTATCTCTTCGGCATCTGACAATATGAACATTGTGATGGCGATGAATATGGGCGGCGACGACTTTATATCGAAACCCTTCGATCTGAATGTGCTGATGGCGAAGATACAGGCGATCCTGCGGCGGACCTACGACTTCGCAAGCTCGGCCGACACGCTGGAGCATAACGGCGCGGTGCTGAACCTTTCGGACGCGAGCCTGAGTTATCAGGGAGAGCGCATTGAGCTGAGCAGAAACGAATACCGTATCCTGCAAACGTTGTTGGAAAAGAAGGGGCAGGTGGTGAGCCGCGACACGCTGATGCAGCGCCTCTGGGAGACGGACAGCTTTGTGGACGAGAATACTTTGACCGTCAACGTTACGCGTCTGCGCAAAAAGCTTGCGGATGTGGGACTGGAAGAGTTTATCGCGACGCGGAAAGGATTGGGATACGTGATCGGATGACAGAGGAAAGGGACGGACAGACAAGCCCAGAAAAGAAAGCAGGGGGAACGATTCATGTTGCGTGCATACTTGAAGATACACAGAAAAGGAATCGTGGTGGCGGTGGTTTTCACCGTGATCGCGGCTGTGATCTTTGCTTTGTACAGGTTGCCTGTCTCTGCCGTCGCTTATTTGGCGGTGCTGTGGCTCTTTTTCGGGGTGATCGTTCTGGGACTGGATTATGGAAAATTCTGCTTGAAGCACAGGGAGCTGAAACGAAGGTTTGATATTTTGGGAGCAGCTCTGGAGAAAACGGGCGGAAGCGCAGGCGAAGATAGAGGAGCATATGATCTGGATGTCATACTGGAACATCTGCCGGCACCTTCCGGACTTCTGGAGGAGGACTATCAGGAGCTTTTGAACCTGCTGTGTCGGGAGCAAAGGGAGCTTCGGGGCAAGATGGAGCAGCGCTACCGGGAGATGATCGACTATTACACGGTCTGGGCGCACCAGATCAAGACGCCGATCGCGGCGATGCGCTTGATGCTACAGGAAAATCCGGCACAGAGGCAGATGTCGGACTATAGTGGCGGGGCAGGAAACACACATATATCCAATGAGCCGAATCAAGAAATGGAAGACAGGGATGATGCGGTATTTGAACAAACCGCGATGGACAGGCGTGCGCTCCGGGAGGAGCTGCGGCGGATTGAGCAGTATGTGGAGATGGTGCTGTGCTATTTGCGGCTGGACTCAAATTCGACCGATTATGTGATCCGCGAATATGAGCTGGATGAGATTGTGAAGCAGGCGGTGAGGCGGCACGCGACGATCTTTATTCAGAAGAAACTCCGTCTAGAATACGAGCCGCTTGACGCGCGTGTCGTGACGGATGAGAAGTGGCTGCTGTTTGTGATTGAACAGCTGCTGTCCAACGCGCTGAAGTACACGAATGAGGGCGGCATCACGATCACACTGGAGTCGCCGAAAACTCTGTGCATCCGGGACACGGGGATCGGAATCGCGCCGGAGGACCTGCCGCGCGTTTTTGAAAAGGGCTTTACCGGGGACAACGGGCGCAGCGACAAGAAAGCAAGCGGGATCGGGATGTACCTTTGCAGCAGGATCTGTGCAAATCTCGGGCATGGGATCACGGTGCACTCGACGCTAGGGCAGGGCACGGAGGTGCGGCTGGATTTGAAGAATGTGGAATTAGAGATTGAGTGATACAGATACATTTTTCCAACGGCCGCAAAGAAGCTGGAATATTTGCAGATAGTTGAGTGCGTGTAAGCAAATTACATGGAAAGCCCGTTGATATCGTGCAACCTTACAAAATTGTAAGGGAAATGAAAGCTGATTCGATGGCGGACAGGATTTTCCGCTGATAGAATATGCCTGTACCGGGAGCAGGAGCACAGAACCTGGGACTGTAGCATTTCTGTGCATCGCAAAGCGTTGTTACCCTAAAGGACTGGCTTTGCGTCGCTGGGCATGGAGTGAACAGTAACCGCGGACTCGTTTGTATGGCTCTGAAGCTGATGTTTTCGGCAAATTTCGAGGGGAGGCATAGCGATGGAAATTCTGGCTGTCAACAATCTGAAAAAAATCTACACGACGCGCTTCGGCGGAAATCAGGTGCAGGCGCTTTCGAATGTGTCGTTCAAAGTCGAGGAGGGCGAATATGTAGCGATCATGGGTGAGTCCGGCTCCGGCAAGACGACCCTTCTGAATATTCTCGCGGCGCTCGACACGCCGACCGCGGGGCAGGTGCTTCTGGACGGGCGCGATCTGGCGCACATCCGGGAGGCGGAGAAAGCGCAGTTCCGCCGCGACAATCTGGGCTTCGTGTTTCAGGAATTCAATCTGCTCGACACCTTTTCGATCCAGGACAACATTTTCCTGCCGCTCGTGCTCGCGGGCATGCACTATCAGGAGATGGAGGAGCGGCTTACGCCGATCGCGAAGAAGCTCGGCATCTCCGAGCTTCTGAAAAAGTATCCGTATGAGATATCCGGAGGGCAGAAGCAGCGCGTCGCCGTGGCGCGGGCGCTGATCACGCACCCACGGCTGATCCTCGCGGACGAGCCGACCGGAGCTCTCGATTCCCGTGCGACCGACGAACTGCTGCGGCTGTTCGCTTCGATCAACAAGGAGGGGCAGACGATCCTGATGGTGACGCACTCCGTCAAGGCAGCAAGCCATGCGGGGCGCGTGCTGTTTATCAAGGACGGGGAAGTCTTCCATCAGATCTACCGCGGGGTGAGCAGTGATGAACAGCTCTATCAGAAAATTTCCGATACGCTGACGATGCTGGCGACGGGAGGTGACCGAAGATGAGTGTGTCATCGTACAGACCGGAGCTTGGATCCAGTGACGGGCAGCGCGCCAGTAAGCCTGAGCGACAAAACATCGATTGTGAAACAGGAAGCAATGCAGCTGAATTTCGCGGAAACGGCAATTCCGGCAGGATGGACGACGGCTACAACGGATCCCGTGTCCGGCTGCCCAGGCGAAGAGGCAGCCTATATCTGCGGCTGGCGGTCAGCGGTATCGCGAAGAACGGCCGCACTTACCTGCCGTATCTGCTGACCTGCGCAGGCATGGTGATGATGTACTATCTGTTCCTTTTTCTCTCTCGCGACCGGTATGTGGCGGGCATGCGCGGGGGAGACACGCTTCAGTCGATGTTGCAGCTTGGCTCCGGCGTATTCCTGGTCTTTATCGTGATTTTTTTGTTCTATACGAACTCGTTTCTGGTGCGGAACCGGCAGCGGGAGTTCGGTCTCTACAACATTCTCGGCATGGGGAAACGTCATCTGGCGCGCGTGCTTATCTGGGAGAGTGCGCTGGTGTCGTTGATCTCGCTCGCGGCGGGATTATTCTGCGGCATCCTGTTCTCGAAGCTCGGGGAACTGTGGATCGTGCGCGTGATCCAGGGCGATGCGCCGATGGATTTCAGCGTCGATGCTGGCGCGGTGCTCACGACTTGCGCGCTGTTCCTGGCGGTCTTTGCGTTGATCTTGCTGAAGGCGTTGTTCACGCTCGGGCGGTCGAAGCCGGTGGAGCTGCTGCACAGCTCGGCGGTGGGAGAAAAGCCGCCGAAAGGCAACTGGCTTTTGGCGATCGTCGGCTTTGTGATGCTGGCTGCGGCGTATTACATCGCGGTCTCGATCGAGGATCCGATCAGCGCGCTCGTCGTTTTTTTCGGGGCTGTGGCGATGGTGATCGTCTCGACCTACCTGCTGTTCATCTCGGGATCGGTCAAGCTCTGCCGTATGCTGCAGTGCAGGAAGCGCTATTATTACAAGGCGAACCATTTCGTGTCGGTCTCCTCGATGATGTACCGCATGAAGCGCAACGGGGCCGGGCTGGCGTCGATCTGTGTGCTCTCTACGATGGTGCTTGTCATGGTGTCCTCCGTGACTTGTCTGTACGTCGGGGAAGAGGACAGTCTGATGACGCGCTACCCTCGGCAGATCGAACTGCACTCGGACGGCTATGAGAGGACGGAGCATGTCGCCGCGCTTGCGGAGGAGGCGGCGAAAGAATTCGGCGTGGCGCAGGAAAATGTGCTCGCTTACCGTTATGTAGGTGTCGACTCGTTCATGCAGGATAACGAGGCGATACTGAATTACGCGAATCTGGAGGGGACGAACCCGATCGCGGATATGGCGAAGATCATGGGGCTGTATTTTGTCCCGATTGAGGATTACAACCGCGTTATGGGCGCGCAGGAGACGCTCGCGGACGATGAAGTGCTTTTGTACATGGTGAAAGGTGAATTCCCTTACGATACGCTTTCGATCCGTGAGTATGGGAGCTGGAAGGTGAAGGGTCGGGCGGAGCATTTCACGCACAACGGGGACGGCTATTCGCTGCTGGCGAAGTGTATGTTCGTGTTTGTGCCGGATATCCGCGTGTGCGATGAGATCGCGGATATCGCGGAACAGATCGCGCTGGAGCAGTTCGGGCGGGAGATGAACACGAAATATTTCTATTACGGTTTTGATACCATGGCGGATGCGAAGGCGCAAAAGGAGCTGTGGGAAAAGCTCTGGGATCGGGTGTATGAGGTGGAGGATGCGGGCGAGATCCCGCACACGACCGTCAATTACCGCGAGGGGGAGCGCGCCATGTTTTGCGGGCTGAACGGAGGGCTGTTCGTGCTGGGCGCGCTGCTTGGCAGCGTGTTCCTGCTGGCGACGGTACTGATCATGTACTACAAGCAGATCACCGAGGGTTACGAGGACGCCACGCGCTTCGGCATCATGCGCAAGGTCGGTATGACGAAGCGGGAGATCCGCGGCAGCATCCGCTCGCAGATGTTCACCGTGTTTTTAGCTCCGCTTTTGCTCTCCTGCGTCCATACGATGTTTGCGTTCCCGATCGTGCAGAAGATCCTGATGCTGCTGGGGCTTCTCGACGAAAAGTTACTGCTGTGCGTGATGCTGGCCTGCTTCCTGGTGTTTGCTGTTTTTTACGGTTTGGTATATCTTGCCACATCCAGAGCGTATTATAAAATTGTGAGCGGTGCGGCCTGAAAAGGCTGCCTGCCCCGGACAGGAGCAGAACGGGAAGCCGCCGGACGTCCGGGGCGGGTCATACGGCGAAAATGCTTGACAAAAGGCGACATATTTCTTACAGTGTAATGGAGAGGGTAGGCCGGTATCTGCTGTATAAGAAGTGAACAGTAAATCAACGGCGTATTCAAAGAGTTGCGAAGCATGTGACGCGTGTGACCGCGACAGGAACGAGATTTATCATAAGGGATGTTATGTTATGCATTATCATTATTATGAGCTGGGCTGGCTGTTCTTTCTCTACTCGTTTGCAGGCTGGTGCATCGGGACAGTCGTCTCAGCCATAAGGCAAAAACGTCTTGTAAATTTTGGCGTGCTGAACCTGCCTCTGTGCCCGATCTACGGATTCTCGGCGATCGCGTACAGCGTATTCTTAAGTGAGCTCAAAGACCGGCCTCTGTTTCTGGTTCTGGGCGCGATCGTGATCAGTGCGTGTCTGATGGTTCTGACCGGACTGATCCTGACGCGCATCTTCCACCGGGAATGGTGGGGCTATGAGCGGTTCCCAATCGGATTTCACGGGTTTATCTCGGCGCCGTTGCTGCTTTATTTCGGAGCAGGGGCGCTTTTTGTGCTGTGGGTCGGTAACCCGCTTTTGCTTCGGTTGCTGCGTCTGATTCCGCACGGCCTCGGCAGAATCATTCTGTATGTCCTGTTCGGGTTCCTGGCGATCGATGTCCTGTGGGCGTTGGCGGTCGTCCTTCAGTGGCGCAGCTATATCAACCGCATGGCGGGCGTCACCGACAACATGCATAAAATGTCCGCGACGTTCGGAAACGTGATCACGCGGCCGGTGCTGCGCAGGCTGGAGCGCTCCTACCCGAACATTGAGACGGAGAAGATCCTGCAGGCGAAGGCGGAGGAGAAGCCGAAGCAGGAGACCAGATTTGCTGAGGGCTGCGGTTTTTACAAGCAGGTCTGGCTGTTTCTGATTGGATCGTTCTTCGGCGATATCGTGGAGACGGTGTTCTGCAGGTTTTCGTTGGGGTCGTGGATGAGCCGCAGCAGCGTGGTCTACGGGCCGTTCAGCATTGTCTGGGGCATCGCGTGTTCGCTTCTGACTGCTTTTTTGTACCGCTATCGGGATCGCAACGACCGTTTCATTTTCCTGTACGGGACGATCGTGGGCGGTACATACGAATATGTGTGCAGCGTATTCACGGAGTATGTGTTCGGGACGGTGTTCTGGAATTACAGCAAGATCCCGTTCAATCTGGGCGGCAGGATCAATCTGTTGTATTGCTTTTTCTGGGGGATCGTCGCGGTGTTCTGGGTGAAAGGGGCGTATCCATTTCTGTCGCACTGGATCGAGAAGATCCCGAAGAAGGTCGGCCCGGCGCTGACCTGGGTTCTGATCGTTTTGATGGCGGGAGATATCCTGATCTCGGCGATGGCGCTCGGGCGCTACTCGCAGCGGCAGCACGGAATCGAGGCGCCAAATACGATCGCAGAATTTATCGATGAACATTTTCCGGACGAACGGATGGCAAAGATTTATCCGAAGGCGCGGATCGTGGATTGAGTGGCGGACATGTGCTTGCTGAGGACGCGTCGCTGCTTCTGTTGCATCGGATTGAGAAGATTCTGAAGAAGCTCGAATCAGCATTCGGACGTTACTCGCAGCGGCAGCACGGGATCGAGGCGCTAAACGCATCGGCGGAGTTTTAGGAAGGGAAGCAGGAGAGATGGCGGGGAAGGAATCCAGCAGGGGAGAGTACCAGAAAGTCCGGCATGAGTTTGAGCCGGTGTATGATCAGAACAGCAGAGTATTGATCCTAGGGAGCTTTCCATCCGTCAAGTCGCGGGAGCAGCAGTTTTATTACGGGCATCCGCAGAATCGTTTCTGGAAGGTGATCGCGGGACTCACGGGCTGGCGGGAGCCTGGGACGATAGAAGAGAAGAAGCAGATGCTGCTGGAAAATCGAATCGCGGTGTGGGATGTGATCGCGGAGTGTGAGATTGTTGGGTCGAGTGACAGCAGCATTCGAAATGTGGTTCCGACGGATCTGAATCGGATTCTGGATCGCGTGGACATCCGGCAGATCTACGCGAACGGAGGAACGGCGAAGCGGCTGTTTGAACGATTTCAAAGGAAAAGCTGCGGCAGGGAGATCGTCGGTCTGCCCTCCACAAGTCCCGCGAACGCGGCGTACTCACTGACACGTCTGCTGGAGGAGTGGAAGGGCGTGGCGGAGGTGCTGAGAGAATTGTAAAATTTATCAGCGCCCGAAAGTTTTTCTGGCGTACTCTTGTATTTGATGGTACATCTCCGGAAAACCGATTTGGTTCTTCCGGGCGAGCTCGCTCACACTGTCGTTTTCCGGGTAACAGTAGGTCTCGCCGTTGTGCGCGCAGCATTTGACGTCGGCTCTGCCCCAGGGGGTCTCGATGGAGACGATCTGACGCGGGAGCTTCGTGCGCTGCATTTCCTGCACGCGGATTCCGATGGTGGTCGTGTTTTTGAATATGATGGATTCCAGAACCGCTCGCCGGTCTGCGTGACAAAGCACCCGCAGCAGATAGGCAGGCCGGTTCTTTTTCATGTAGATTGGGACGTAGAAGACGTCGAGCGCGCCGTGATCCAGAAGCTCCTGCATCGTGAAGGACAACGCCTCGCCGGTGCAGTCGTCGATGTTTGATTCGAGACTGAGGATCGTATCGGCGGAATCGTCATCGCCGTAGTTGGCATTGCCGTAGTAATTGTCTTCACGGCAATTATCATCACCGCAGTTGTCTTGGAAGGAATGTGCCATATGGTCATTCCTGTTGGTACCGTGCGAGGACAAATTTTCAGCCGGGGACATATTGTCCTGCGGTTCGAGCAGCATCGCGCGCAACACTCCGGTCGTGGCGTAATCACGTTTCCCAGCGCCCAGACCGATTTTCCGGATGCGAAATTCGGCAGGGAGTTTGGCAGTTGTGAAGGATTGACCGCAATGACGCGAATTTTCCTGATCCTGCTCGGCACATAAAGTGTCAGTTTGTCGTATGGTGGACTGCGGAATTCGGGTTCGCGGTATATCGGATAGCGGTGTGCTGGATGATACCAACGCGGCCGCGATCGCGGCACCGGTCGGCGTCACAAGTTCCCCCTCAATATCGGTGAGTTTCAATGTAAGATCGTTTTGCGCGACGATAGCCGTCACAGCCGGAACGGGTATGGGAATGATTCCATGCTGGCAGCGGATCTGCCCGGTACCATCCGTGAGCGGCGACACGAGGATGCGCGCCGGGTGCAGGTTGTCCAGACAGACTGCAGCGGCGACGATATCGACGATCGAGTCGACCGCTCCGACCTCGTGAAAATGTATTTCATCGACGGATTTTCCGTGGACGGAAGCCTCAGCTTCCGCGAGAATGTGGAAAATGCGCAGCGCAAACGCGCGGGCCTGATCGCTCAGCTTCCCGGCGTTGATGATCTCTGTAATGTCCCGCAGATTGCGGGATTCATGGGTATGGTGGTGTGACTCTGGGGACGCGTCGGAAACATGCACATGTTCGTGCCCGTGCAGATACTCCATATCGTGGTCGTGGTTGTCGTGCTCCAGCACCACGTTGAAATCGCAGGCTCGCAGCCCGGATTTGTATACGTCTTTGATCTCAATCGAATAGCCGGTAAGCGGCAGGCTTGCAAGCGCGTCCAACAGCACCTGACGGTCTGCGCCCAGATCGAGCAGGGCGGCGACGGTCATATCCCCGCTGATGCCCGAATTGCATTCTAAATATAAAACAGACTGATCCATAATAAATTGATTCATAACATGCTCCGTTTCCATGCAATACAAGTGCGGTTTCTTACTGCTTTATATTAGCATAGCAGGCAAGGTTTTCGCAAGCACCGGGAGACAAATCATAAAATATTGCACAGAATTGTAAAAATGCGTTATAATTGCCTTGCATAGTTGTTTTTTTCGCGGGGAATGTTAAACAATACGGCGGAATACAGGAGCAGGCGACTTTGCGGAAAGAAACGTGAAGTACGGCAGGCGCCCTGCAAAACGTGAATTGATACCACAGAGAAGGAGATGAGAGAAATGCTGATCATTAAAACACAGGAGCAGTTTGAGCAGGATGTGCTCCACGCGGATAAACCGGTGATGGTCGATTTTTATGCGGAGTGGTGCGGTCCGTGCAAGGCGATGGCGCCTTTGATGGACGAACTGGATGGCGCGCAGGACAAATATTATGTGGGCAAGGTGAACGTGGACGAGTTGCCGGATCTGGCGCGTCAGTACAAGGTCGCTTCGGTGCCGACGGTACTTGCGTTCCGGGACGGGGACTGCGTGAACCGGAGCGTTGGGCTTTCGAACCGTGAGGAGCTGGAAGGGTTGTTTTAAGCAAATTGTTTTGGGCGGCGGGCGCGAGATCCTGCCGCCCGATTTATTTGTAAATTTGTGTTGCCTTGCCGGGAAAGCTATCTTATAATATTTTTCACAGATATAACGGGATAGATCGAAGCGGCGACGGTTGCTGTGACGGCGAAAGAGAAGATTAAATTTGAATAAGTTTATGCACGACCGATGGTGCGGAGATACGGGCAGGAGATTTTCAAAGCCGACTGGCAGACACAAGCAGGAAGAGATTTGCAATTGATATGAGGATAAGATCAGAGGACGTCCGGAAAACGGCGGGCGGGAATGGAGAGGAAAATGAAGAGAGAGACCGTTATCGTTTTGGATTTCGGGGGACAGTACAATCAACTGGTGGCCCGCAGGGTTCGCGAATGTAACGTGTACTGTGAGATTTATTCTTACCGGACGGAGCTGGAGAAGATCAAGGCGATGAACCCCAAGGGCATCATTCTGACGGGCGGGCCGAACAGCTGCTATGAGCCGGGAGCGCCGACCTACACGAAGGAACTGTTTGAGCTGGGGATCCCGGTGCTTGGCCTTTGTTACGGAGCGCAGCTGATGCAGCATGTGCTTGGCGGCGAGGTGGCGCATGCGCCGGTGCGCGAATACGGGAAGATCGAGGTGACGGTCGACCGTTCCTGCAGATTGTTTGAGGATGTGTCGGAGAAGACGATCTGCTGGATGAGTCACAACGATTACATCGCAAAGACTGCGCCGGGGTTCCGCGTCACCGCGCACACAGCGGACTGTCCGGTGGCGGCGGCGGAGAACGAATCGCAAAAGCTTTACGCGATCCAGTTCCACCCGGAAGTGTTACATACGCAGGAAGGCACAAAGATGCTGGAAAACTTTGTGCTGCGCGTCTGCGGCTGCGCCGGGGACTGGCGCATGGATTCCTTTGTCGAGGAGTCGATACAGGCGATCTGTGAGAAGGTCGGAAACGGCAAGGTGCTCTGCGCGCTGTCGGGCGGCGTGGACTCTTCTGTAGCGGCGGTCCTGTTGGCGAAAGCGGTCGGCGAACAGCTGACCTGTGTGTTCGTGGACCACGGGCTGTTGCGCAAAAATGAGGGCGACGAGGTGGAAGCGCTGTTCGGCCCGGACGGTCCGTATCGTCTGAATTTCATCCGGGTGAACGCACAGGAGCGTTTTTATAAAAAACTGGCCGGTGTTTCCGAACCGGAAAAGAAGCGCAAGATCATCGGCGAGGAGTTTATCCGCGTCTTTGAGGAAGAGGCAAAGAAGATCGGCGCGGTTGATTTTCTGGTGCAGGGAACGATCTACCCGGATGTGGTGGAGAGCGGCCTCGGCGGTGAGTCAGCCGTGATCAAGTCGCATCACAACGTGGGCGGCCTGCCGGACTATGTGGACTTTAAGGAGATCATCGAGCCGCTCCGGGATCTGTTCAAGGACGAAGTGCGAAAAGCCGGATTGGAGCTTGGGATTCCGGAGTATCTGGTCTACCGTCAGCCCTTCCCCGGCCCTGGACTTGGGATCCGCATCATCGGCGAGGTGACGGCGGAGAAAGTGCGGATCGTGCAGGACGCGGACGCGATCTACCGCGAGGAGATCGCCAACGCGGGATTGGATAGGAGCATCGGGCAGTATTTCGCGGCGCTCACCAATATGCAGAGCGTCGGCGTGATGGGCGACGAGCGCACCTACGACTATGCGGTTGCGCTCCGCGCGGTGAATACGATCGACTTCATGACAGCCGAGGCAGCGGAGATTCCGTTTGAGGTGCTGCAGAAGGTAATGAGCCGGATCATCAATGAGGTGAAGGGCGTGAACCGCGTGCTTTATGATCTCACGAGTAAGCCCCCGGGAACGATAGAACTGGAATAGTAAACAGTGTTAAAGGGCAAAGGCGATCATTCAGGTTAGGGGCAAAGTTCCTATCCTGACCGATGAAGTCTGATTTACAGTCCGACAAAAAATAAAATATGTGAGAAAAGACCTTGAGAATGAGAAAATTCATTATCAAGGTCTTTTTTTACAATTCTCTATGGAGTAAAAAGCCTTATTTTAAGGGCATTTGTGGCACAGAAAAGCGACTTAAAATTGAAATTTTATGCTGATGAATGGTTGCTGGTGCAAGTCTGAAAAGATCAAAAATGCATAGAGGAAGAGGGCAAGAACAGGGGGAATAACAGAATGAAGATTTTGCCTTTTCTGAGGATGAAAGGGCTTGCCCTTTGACATAGTATTTTCTGATATGCGTTTTTGGGAAAAATGGCAAAGTGCCTACAAATGCTTTAAAATCAATGTTTTTCAGCTATCCTTAATTTCCCAAAAATCTGTTTTTGGGAGCGGAATTTTCATTTTTGGGGAAAATGCTATGTTTTTGGGAACGTTTTTGGGAAATGAAAGCGGCTGAAATCAGAACTAGGAGGAATATTGCCATGCGAAAGAAAGGGTACAAGGGAAGATGCCAGAAGCGGATGTTGGATAAGTGTAAAGAAGTAGTGAGAACTTATGATGCTATTCAGTATGCATATGCTGACATTCTGCAAAAGACGGACGAAATTAAGGAAATCAGGTGTAATGTTTTGTTGGATGGACTATCAGAGGGTGAGTACACGTCTGATTTTGTCTGCGTGAAATCTGACGATAATCTGATGGTGAGAGAATGTGTGTTCCGAAAGTATCTTATTAAGCCATTGACGGTAAAGCTGCTGGATTTGTCGAGAGAATATTGGCTTAGTCATGGAGTATCAGATTGGGGGTTAGTGATAGATGCAAAAGAATAGCATACAAAAAAATGATTTGCTGAAATCAAATAATACTATCATCAGAATCCTTGACATAAAGGGCGATTTTGCTTTTGTAATTGACTGTATCAAACGAACAATGCCTAAATGGATTGAAAAGCAGAATCTTGACAAATTTGTTTCGTGTACGGAACAGGGTTTACAGGATATTACAGAGATTGCATTGTCTGATATTGCTGAGATGGATATGAAAAGCAGAAAACACGCTCACGAGCATTTCACGCTTATAGCTTCTATCTTACCTTTCGTAGCAGACGATAAACAAAGAACTGTTATGATTGGCAAGGTGGCTGAAATATATGGAATCAGTAAGCAAACGGTACGATATTATTTGTGCTTATATCTTGTTTATCAAAATATATCTGCACTTGCCCCTAAACAAAGTATAAAAGGAATGGTATTGTCGGCTGATGAAAAAAATATGAGATGGTCGTTGAACAAATTCTTTTATACGAACAGCAAAAACACTTTGAAAACTGCTTATATGATGATGCTGAAAACAAAGTATTGTGATTCGTCTGGTGTCCTGCTGCCGGATTATCCATCTTTTTATCAGTTTCGTTATTTTTACAGGAAACATAGAAATATGCAAACTTACTTCATTTCCAGAGATGGCTTGAAGAGCTATCAGAGAAATGAACGTCCGCTCTTGGGCGATGGTATACAGGAATTTGCCCCGTATGTGGGCGTTGGTATGCTTGATGCTACTATCTGTGATATTTACCTTGTTAATGAATCAGGTAATCTTGTTGGCAGACCGATATTAACTGCGTGTATAGATGCGTACAGCTCCCTTTGCTGCGGATATTCCCTTTCTTGGGAAGGTGGAACATATAGTCTGCGTGGTCTAATGGTAAATATTCTGTCTGACAAAGTACAGCATTGCAAGAAATTCGGTATCCATATCGAGAAAGCACAATGGGATATGAACAAATTACCAGCTACCTTTGTCACGGATATGGGGAGTGAATACAAATCAGGGACGTTCGAGCAAATAGCAGAGCTTGGGGTGTCTGTTATCAATCTTCCTTCATATCGTCCAGAACTAAAGGGCGCAGTCGAGAAATTTTTTGATTTGGTACAAGAGTCCTATAAAAAATACTTAAAGGGAAAAGGCGTTATCATGCCAGACTATCAGGAACGAGGGGCGCACGATTACAGGAAAGACGCTTGTTTATCCATGCCAGATTTTGAAAAAATCATTATCCGTTGCATTATATACTATAACTGCCAGCGTGTGATTGAGAATTTCCCATATACGGAGAGAATGATACAGATGAACATAAAACCATACGCACACTGCATTTATGAGTGGGGAAAGAAACAAGATGGAGCAAATTTAATCTCCGCTTCAGTTGAACAAGTTATCTTGACTTTACTTCCACGTACAATAGGTAAGTTTTCACGATATGGTCTGAAGGTGAATCGAATGCGGTACAAGCATGAAAATTACACGGAAAGGTATCTTTCTGGCGGTGAAGTGACCGTTGCTTATAATCCTGAAGATGTTTCGTGTGTCTGGTTGATTGAGAATGGTTCATATATCTGCTTTGAGCTGATAGAAAGCCGATATAGGGGAAAAGAACTGGCGAAAGTGGAAACATTACAAGAAAGTCAGAAAAGGCTTGTAAAGGAGGCTACAGAGAATAACATACAGGCACAGATTGACCTTGCCAGCTTTATTGAAACGATTGCTTCAACTGCTGCCAAACATGAAAATACCAACATTAAAGGAATCCGAGATACACGGAAGAGGGAAAAAGGGAAAACTCATGTTGATTTTGTAAATGATATGAAAGGAGGTGCGACACATGAATAATAGATTTGACATAGTGGCAAAATTACCAGAAATGAAATCAGGGAAAGAGCTTGTAACTGCTTTATCTGTTTTCCCCAAATACGATGAATCAATCTGTTATGAAAATCAGGCGGCTCGATTGATGGCATTGTCTGATCTATATAAAATATATGTACCTTCTGAAATGTCGATTGAGATATACAGTAAGCTGTATCTTGCTCTGATGCGCTCTTTGCAGAAAAAAGGAACAAAGCTTTCTGCTATTCAACAGAACGAGAATTTCAAGGCTGCAAAAAATCAAGAATATACTTCCATCATGGGTGGTTCAGATTCCTTTACAATTATTGGTATGTCTGGAATTGGCAAAAGTAGCGCAGTCAGTAGGGCAATAACGCTTATTACCGAGAATCGGGTTATTGAGATAGAAAAACCATATACTAAAATCGTCCCATGTGTTACGGTGCAATGCCCCTTTGATTCGTCCGTGAAAGGATTGTTGATAGAGATTCTACGGAAAGTTGATGAAGAACTGGAAAGCCAGTATTACCAGAATGCATTAAGGGCAAGAGCCACAACGGACATGCTGATTGGTTCTGTATCGCAAGTGGCCTTGAATCATATAGGGATATTGATTGTTGACGAGATACAGAATGTGGTTAATTCCAAGAATGGGAAAAGTCTGATAGGGGCATTGACGCAGCTAATCAATAATAGCGGTATTTCAATTTGCATGATCGGTACGCCTGAGAGTGCAGTGTTTTTTGAATCAGCCATGCAACTTGCAAGGCGTTCTTTAGGATTACAATATTCTGTAATGGGTTACGATGCTTATTTCCAGAGTTTTTGCAAGGTGATTTTTAAATATCAATTTTTAAAAAATTGTGTGGATATTACTCCGGCTATTATGGAATGGCTCTATGAGCATTCTGCTGGTATTGCGTCGGTGGTGGTGTCGCTTGTTCATGATGCGCAAGAAATCGCTATACTGACAGGCAAGGAGATTTTGAATATAGATACATTGAATGAAGCATACCAGAAACGCCTATCTTTATTACATAACTATATCCAGCCAGCAATTATTCATAACGGTCAGATCTCAAAGTCAAAGAGAAAAAGTCCTGTTGCCAGTATATCAAAAAATGATATTGCCAGTGAAAGGATTGATACAGATTGGTCTTTAAAAGCATTAGCAGAAAAATCAAAAAGAGAGAATATTGATATTGTGAAACTGTTGGCAGATTATGTTACGATTGTGGAGGTAGCAATATGATTCCGCAGTTTCCGTATTTTTATCCAGATGAATTAGTATATAGTCTACTGGCAAGGTATTATGTGCGGTCAGGATATATCAAATATGCTTTTGCCGCAGAGGATTTGTTTCAAACTAAGACAGTACGACCAGATATAGAGTTGGTTAATGCTTATACTCCTGCTGCCGCAAGGATGATAGCCAAAGATATTTTTATGGATGATCTGATTCTGCACCATACTATGTTCCCATATTATGGGCGTTTTTTGCCGAAAGAGCGTAGACAGAAAGCATTCGATTCCTTAGTATCCATGCAAGGTAACTACCATAATTTGTTACCAATGCCGAAAAGAAAGACTGCTGCTGACAGGTATTTAAGGTTCTGCCCTTTATGTGTGCAGAACGATAGGGAAAAATACGGTGAAACTTATTGGCATAGGATACATCAAATGATGGGGGTTAATATATGCCCTGTACATCATTGTAGATTGATTGACAGCAATATAATAATAGGTGCAAAAGTAAGTCCCGATTTGGTATCGGCAGAAGAATATATTTCCAGTAATGAGGATATGCCTATTATTTATAACGGAAATGAAACAGAGTATGTGATTGCCGATTATATGGCAAAAGTGTTTCAGTTAAAAATTAATTTTCAATCTGATGTGCGTGTAGGGGACTTCCTTCATTCCAGAATGGCAAATACAAAGTATCTGTCTATTAGAGGGGAACAAAGAAATATCGGATTATTTCATGCCGATTTCAAAGAGCATTATAAATCTTTGCCTGATAACTGGTTTACAGAGTTATGGCAAATACAAAAAGTGCTGACCAATGATAGGGTGAATTTCTATGAAATTTGTTTACTTGCATTATTTTTGAATATTCCTGTTTCTGAATTAGGAAATATGAATTTGCCGGAACAAACACAGGAACAATTATTTGATGAAAAAGTTTTTCTGCTGCATAAGCAAGGCTTGAAATATCCAGAGATTGCAAAGCAGTTAAATGCGTCTTATGATGTGGTGAAAGCAGTAGGTGAAAAGAGGTACAGTATATATCATAAAGAGCATAAAGAGCCTTTGAAATGCGGTATAAAGCCTTATGATTGGAAACAGATAGATAAAGATACACTTCCGCTTGTGAAAACAGCTATCAGACAATTAAAGGGGAATGAAACAGTCAGACCGAAACGCATTACAGTATTTGCGATTGAGAGAGCTTTAAAATTGCCGAGTGGCAGAATTGACTATCTTCAGAAATGCAAAGCTGAAATATTAAAAAATCAAGAATCACAGGAAAAATATTGGGCGAGAGAAGTTGTTTGGGCGGTCAGAAAGACACAGAGAGAAGGGCAGAAGCTAAACTGGAGAAATATTCGAAACTTGACTAATATGCGCAACGCTAATTTTCAAAAATGTAAGGAACATTTACACGATCTAGTAGACGAAGAAACGGCAGAGACAATAAAAATGCTGATTTAGTCTGTGCTTTCAGATTCCTCCATATTTTCAAGTGCAAACGTTATCATCTGGTTTATTAGTTCGTTTCTGCTGATGCCGATTAAAGCGGATTTATCATCAATCTCTTTTAGCGTTTCCGATGATATCCGCAGCGAGATTACTTCCTTTTCTGGTTTTCGTGCAATGAATTTTGCCAAACTTCTCACTCCCCCTCTCTTGCTAATTGTAGTCTATTTTGGTATGATATAATATATTCAAAAATCAATATCTAAAATCGAATACAAAGAATAAAGGGAGATGAAAATAGTAATGGTTGAAATTGAAAACCTAACGAAGGCGCAACTGGAAAGAGTGGACGAATTTGTGAGAACAGCTTTTTATCTGGAGGAAGATGAATTAAAAGCACTTGATGAGCAAATTCCAATGACACAAGAGTTATTTGACCGCTTAAGTGACAGGCTTTTTAAGATCGGCGCACAAAATGATTTTTTACGGTTGCTAAAAGAGTATCCTGATTTCACGAAAAATAGCGTAGACAAAATTGAAAAAGAGCTGGAATTAAAGAGCATGGATATTCCAGAAATGACGGAGGAAGAGACTCAACAGAGCTTTGAAAGGCTAATGGAACGAATATCTTCCTTAACCATTTAAGGAGGTGTATCATATGGGAGCACAAATTGGTCGTTCATGCGAAAAATGTGGTGATGATAATTGGGATTTTATTGACAATCCCACTCAATACTTTGAAACCTGTGTTACTTGTTTTGACCAACACAATCAGCTAACTCAAATTGTTCATGATAAACAATCCTACGTTGACAATTTTGAATGTCCTGAATGTGGTGGTTTAAACGGAACAGCAGAAGAGAACAATGCTAAATTTGGCGTGCGTTGTTCTAACTGCGGAAAACTCACTATCATGTTCACAAAACATCCTTCTGCACTTAACAATAGAAGCATAAATAAAAATCAGCCAAAATGTCCGAAATGTGGTTCAACTGCAATCACAACAGGACAAAGAGGTTTCTCATTAGTAACTGGATTCATTGGTAGTAATAAAACAATGAATCGCTGCGCCAATTGCGGACATAAATGGAAACCATAAATAATGGTTGCGTAAAATCTGTAGTGCTATTTTGAATATATTTTAGCCTTCTTTCTTTTGATATAGTTGGAATCACTGTCGCTAAAGACAGAATACAAAAGAAAGAGGGTTTTTTTATGAAAAAAGGGAACAAGGAGCTAAAGAACAGGACAAGGAGGGGGAAAAAGGGCATATTAATTGTATTATTGCTATTAGGGGCATTAATGAGTAGTTATTCCATTAATGCGGCAACAAATGACGTTGGAGAGCCGACAGTTGTTGTAAGTAATTATGAACAATTACTTGATGCAATGAAGAAGGCTGAGAATGGAGATTCTATTGGCATTGATGGGATGATAGCGATAAACAATAATGTTCACACATTAGGTTATGAGGATAAGCGAATTAATATTATACGGATGAGTGAAGAAGCTTATTTTGAAGTCAATCAATCCGTGCCTTTAACTGTAAGGAATATGGTGTTTGATGGAAAGATGGACAAATATAAAATTGTGTATGAACCGATGTTCGCTGTAAAAAGCAATACTATTTTTGAGAATGTAATGATTCACAATTGTAATAATCTTTTGCACGGCGGTGCAATTCAGGTATGGCAAAATACAACTGTTAATGTTGACAATTGCACTTTTAGGAACAATCATTCAAATCAGGGTGGACACATATGCTTAATTGAGTATACTACGGTCAACCTTAATGATAGTATTTTGGAAGATGGAGGCGCTATAGAAGGAGGTGCTATTTGCGTTGCTGATATAACCGCCAAATTAAATGTAAAATCGTGTGTTTTTCACGGAAATATTGCTGATTGTGGTGGGGGTATCCACAATCATGGAATGACCGATCTACACAATACTGTCATATACGGAAATCGTGCTAATTTTGGTGCTGATATTGCCAATCAAATTACTTCTCATTTTCAAATTGAAAGTCTAGAACAACTTATACCAGTGTACAAAACACATGGTATTTTACCCAAACAATGGGTGAACGACATGGATTATAGTAAAATGACACCGAATCTTATTGAGCCATCAGAAGAAAACTCTTTGATGAAGCTTGTATATGATGTGATTGACATTCCAGCGAAACCAACAGAAACCGAGACAGAGCAAACAGAGGCAGAATCAAAAGAAAAGGAAACAGGGACAGAGAAGCAGCCTGAGTCCGAGTCCGAGTCAAAGTGTAAACCAACAATTGAAATAGAATCAGAGTCAGGGAAACCATCTGAACCTGATTTAGAACCAGAAGAGACTATACCTAGTCAATCAGATAGCCAAACAGAATCAAGTACAAAGCAGCCAGATATAATAGGTTCGCCTGAGACGAAGCAACCAGAAGTAGAACAGAATAATGTTTCTTTAGCTGTAAATGGTGGAGATGCCAGTATAAATAACTATACTGGATGGAGAACGATCAAAAAGAAGAAATATTATTATACTGATGGGAAATTGGCAAAAGGCTGGAAAACCATTAAGAAAAAGAGATATTATTTCAAAAAGGGACTGATGCAGACTGGACAGGTCAGGATAAAGGGCAAATACTACTATTTTAATAAAAAAGGAGTCATGCAAAAGAATAAATGGATTAAGATTAAAGGCTATAAATATTATTTCAACAAAAAAGGTATTCGGACAAAAAAGAAAAGAGCATAACGGTCTGAAAATAATTGGTTGGGAACAGATCAGCTAGGGATACAGCAACGACAACGATTAAAACACTTTTTATATGTAAAATACCCGTACTTTTCAAAAATTGAAATTAATAATTCAATATGGTAAGTATAAAAAAGAGGGGGTTTCTTGCCCCCTCTTTTAGTCTGAGATTATAAAAGGCTTTTTACAATCTCCGCAAACAATATTCAAAATTTTTGTGCTTCTTACGATTGCACCGCAGCACGGACAAGTCCATTTAATACTATTGCCCTTTTTGGGAGTTGTGGGATTGATAGGTTTTCCGCTTCCGCTCTTTCCTGTCCCGATTCCTGTATAGCTGAATCCCGATCTGCTACATTTGATTTCTTGTAGATCGTGACTAATACAAAAATCAATCGTTTCCTCTGAGGGGCTTGTGATTGTCCAGCCGTACTTTTCATGGCGATCAATCTGTAATCCCCTTGCTTCAGCTAATTTCTTGAAGTTTTTGTTATGGTATATGCCTTTATTTGATGTATCTTTAATTCCTTTTAGCATGGCGTACAAGTGGCAGCCTTCGTGAATAAGAGTTGCAACTATGTTTTCAATCGGTCTGTTTAAATAATCCGCGCCGAGATTCAGTTCATAGCTTGCTTGTCCTCTTTCATTCTTCCATACTTTAGAAGTGCTAACGTGTCCATACGCCCCAACTGTTGATTGAATAGTGATAGTTGGCATTTCCAGCTCATCGTTAAAGTATTCTTGATTCACATATTTGAATACTTTGTTTAGATAGTTGACAGTTCTGTTATAAGTCTGAAGCTCCTTCATACTGTGTACCCCTTTCTTTTAAATATTAATGCTCAAACTTTATTGATAAACATATTATACACTTTTATATATACGTGTGCAAGTATAAATAATTCACAGAAATATCTACAAGAAAAAGGAAGAATTTGTTCATTATTACTACTTGCACACGTATAAATGATATGCTATAATTTAATCACAATCAAACAAGGAACAGCCGAGAAAGCCGAAAGCACTCAACACTGAAATCCATATACCTGTGAGCCAACGACTACGGCGGCAATAGACACGAAGATGATTTCAGGGTTGTTCCAAGATAAAGGAAGGGAAGGTAAAGATAATGTGTAAGACAATGAAAGAGCTTGAAATAATCGTGAACGATTACAGAGGATTAAAGGCATTGAAAGAAGAGCTTGAAGAGCAGTTAAAGGATGCTGAACGTGAAATCATTTCTTACATGGACAGCAATGAAAAACTGACAGAGACAGGAAGCGATTTCACAATTAAGGTTGCCACAGCAGAGCGGCGCACGATTGATACAAAGCGACTTGAAGCAGACTTGGGTAGCCTTGTAGATTATCAAAGGGTAACACAGTACAGACGATTATATATAAAATAGCGAAAAATGAAAATTAGATACAAAGCTATAATCTAAAAAGTACCTGAAAAACCGCCTGAATATGGCGGTTTTTTTCAAGAACAGATTCCTTTAAGGTAAACAACATATACTTGCACACGAACAAAAACTATGATATTATGTGTATAACAAAATGTATTGAAAAGAGGTGGGTGTGTTGAAGAAAAGAGAAGATGGTAAAAATTCACAGACAGTTGCTAAAAATGCGTATAACGCAAGAAACTATGATAGAATTGCGATTCAGGTCAACAAGGGAGAAAGAGAGCGTATAAAGTCATTTGCTGCTAATCAGGGAGAAAGCGTTAATAGTCTTGTCAATAAGCTGTTGGCTGAAGCGATTCCTGATTTTATACCAGTGGGCGCAGAACTAAATAATATGGATAATTAACTATTAAAACCACATATAAAAAGCGCTGATAGATAATCCTAAATAGGAAAGTCTGTAAGTGCTTTTTTTGATTTATCTAGTGCAGAATGACTCCGATCAAGATTTAATGGAGAGGAAGGGGTAATAAAACGAACGTAATAAGAAAAAGTATTAAAAGTTCTTGATATAAGGATGCATATGTGCTATTATTAAAGTATCAAAACGAAGGAACGTTCGTTATAATACTAAAAGGAGGGACTATAATGGGAAAAGAATATGGCTATGGCAGGATAAGTACAGTAAAACAGTCGATAGATCGGCAGATAAGAAACATAAAAGCAAAATATCCGAGGGCAATAATAGTACAAGAAGTTTTTACGGGAACAAAATTTCAAGGAAGGAAAGAACTTGATAACCTTTTGAAGAAAATAAAAAAGGATGATACTATTATATTTGATTCAGTTTCCAGAATGAGCCGTAATGCTGATGAAGGGTGCGAGCTTTACGAGAAGCTTTTTAATCAAGGCATTAATTTGGTTTTTCTGAAAGAACCACACATTAATACTGAAGTATATAGAGCAGCAATTCAAAAACAGATAGAAATTCGATTAGATACAGGAAATCAGGCAACAGATAAGCTATTGAATACTATTCTTGATGCCCTGAACGAATATGCTGTTGATTTAGCCAAACAACAAATTAGGCTTGCGTTTGAACAGTCAGAAAAAGAAGTGGCTGATTTACACCAGCGGACGAAAGAAGGAATAGAGACAGCACGTTTGAAGGGAAAACAGATTGGTGGCGTGGCAGGAAGAAAATTGACTACTAAAAAATCGCTGATGGCAAAAGAGAGAATTAAAAAGCATAATAAGGATTTTGGCGGCAGCCTAAACAATGAAGATACATGGAAGTTGATCGGAATTTCTAAGATGACTTTTTATAAATATAAGAAAGAGCTTCAAGAGGAAATGGAAAAGGAGGGTTAAGCTATGTTTGATTTAATGTTAATCGTAGCTTCTGCATTGACAGTAAAAGATGCAATCAAAGAGCATCGGGAAAATAAGAAGGTTTACAGACCGATATCAAATTATGAAGCTTACAGACAGGACATATTGGCTGGTGTGCCGCATGAGTTACGCATGAAGAAAGCTGAAGCTGGACTGTATGAAAAAGAGGATTGTACAGAGCCGCATAGAGACCCCAAAGATGGGAAGGTTGTTATCGAAAACAGCAAACTATATTATGATGATTTATTAAACTATGGCAGTATTCAAACAATGAAGTGGGTGCAGCAAGGTAAATACAATCTTACTCCAGAAGAAAGAGAAATAGAATTGAAGCGGCTTGAGGAAGAGAGTAAAAAGAGGGCAGAGTTAGCAATAGAGAGAAGTAGATATAAAAGGAGAATTATCAGAGTATGAGGATAATTGAACGGATGTTTTACGAAAAAAATATGATTCGGACAAATGCTCTGCTTGAAAAATCGCAAAATACTTGCGCTTTTTTCGGGATCGAAAAAGAAAAAAGGTGTGTACCATTTTTTCCTCAATTTATTTGCCAAAACAATGGTTTACTAAGTATAATATATACTAGAGTTTGCCCCATTTTTTATCAGCAAATTTCTGTTAAAAAAGCAAAAAAGAAAGGAGGTGCGGTGTTATGGCAAAAAAGAAAGAAAATGCGGATTTCCTTGTATACGGTAAGCCCGACCTGATAGCTGAAATAGCGGATGACTTTGCCGGACAAATTCCAAAATCAACCATAAAGAGGGTGGTTGACGCTTTTGAGGATGCAGTCAAAGAGCATTTATTGGAGGCAAAACCGACAATGCCAGTCCAGATTAGACCTTTTCAGGGACTACGATTGCAAGCATTTGTTGATGCTCCAAAAGTAACCGACACAGTTTTTGGAAATAATATTTCTGTGCCGGAACGGATACGGTGTCGAGCCAAAAGTACAAGATATTATAACCGTTGCCTTAACGATCTACGGAAAGATATGTAGACTGTTATTTGAACTTGGATGATTTGCAAAACGTAAAATAGGTTAGTGATACTAATAGCAACTTCTGTTTTATTTGTTTTAGAAATTTCTTTTTAAATTCTCAATTTTAAATATTCTTTTAGCCCATATAAATGGCTTTTGCTGTATATTTAGTCCCTGTGCAGAATCCAAAATAAAAATTAATAGAATAGAGGGATTTTATGAAACTTGAAAAATGTGATGAAATTGGTTTAACTATAAAAAATAACATTGATGAAATGAAGGCTGCGCAAGAACGGTTTAGTGATGATATTCAAGAAATACTTCACTTGCATAAAAAAGAATTAAATGAATTAATAAAAAAAATGGAAGGAACTTCGGAGTCTGAGCAAACATTTATTATTGGAAAGAAACTATTTGATACTTTTATATATGAGAAACTATTTTTATATGAGCGTACAGATAATAACCGAATAGGTATTATTATGTCCATAGAAAACGATTATGGCGCTGCTTTCCGTATGATGAAAGAATATGATTTCCAAGATGAATTTATTGAAAAAATCCAGTTGTATTTTAGTAAGTTTAGTATACCTATATTTGGGGATGAAAGAGACAAGCAGATTCAGGAAATAAAAAAACAGGGCGCAGAAAACAAGTATAATAAGATATTGAATCAAATCATAATGTGTTCATTAATGGAAGGAATTGATAATTGGAAAACTACTCAATTAATCAACGCTTTATTAAATAGATTCTATTTTGAAGTAACCATGCCAGCCGAAGATAATAAAATTGCTCATGAACGCTATCGAATTGAAAATGATATTCCTGATTTTTCTGATGTCTATTTGGGGCAAGAATGGCAGGGAAAGAATAGAATGGCCCAGTTTATAAAAGCTCTTCATCTTCGACCAAAACCAGCCGGGAAAAACTCACGTATAGCACAAGAGAAAAGCATATTACGAAGCTGTGCGTTTACGGATGATAAAATAAATAAAAAATTAACTCTTCTGGAAATATATGAGAAGCGTTATCCTAAGTTTCGGAAAGAGAGAGAAAAGAAGTATGAACCGTATATTACGGTCTTACTGCTAAAGTGCCTATTAACAATGGAGAATGGAATATTAAAGACAACCAAAAATAACTTTTTAAAAACGATAGGGGCTATACCTAATACATATAAAAAAATTCCAATTCAATTTTATGTAGAGGATATGCCTGAGATATTGGTATCTGCTGATTTGCCTAGAGACTTGCAAAGATTTCATGAAATTACAAGTCGAAGATTTAAAGAAATCGTTAATCCAGCACTTGAAAGGTTAGAGGAAAAGTCTTTAATAAAATATCGAACATATCCAGTAGTAGTTACTGCCAATTCAGATGGAAAAGAAGTTCATACATCTATTTTCGATTCTGATAGTTTAGGATTAAAAGAAGGAAAACTTGCTAAGATGATAATGAAGGCAGAACAATATGCAGCAAACCAAATAGAAGTGAACATTTTCGATAGTCAAAAAAGGCAGATAAAAAAAATAAAACTTAAAGATGTTTCGGATGTTATGAAGTATTGGAAATATCAGGACTACAAACAAATTTATGACAAGTACATTACAGAAAAATATGGATGGAAATATACATACGAGCAATTAGAAATTGTTCTGACTGAAAATACTGAGTTAGTACAGGATATTATGCAGGAAACAGAAAAAGCAACTAAAAAAATTAACCAACTCCTAGTTAAATCAATTCAAACTACTATTGGGAAAAAAGTGAGCAATGCAGAAGAAAAATATCAACACGAATATGAGCAAATAGAACAAAAATACCTTGCTCAACCGGATATTAAGGCTTTTTGGGATAATGGTATAATTGGTCAGGAAGATATACGTAAACAAATACATCTTTTTAGATATAATAACAATTTTCTTGAACGAACAGACTATTTTATTCAACATGAAATAAAACAAGACGTGCCAACTCAGGAAAAGGTAGATGAATGGATGGAAATAAATAAGAGATAAAAGAGTATCCCCCCAAATAGAATCTCTATATAAAGCAACGGTTTTATAGAGAAAATAAATGGGGGGATAATAATTTCCTTGATATTACAGAATCTTGAAAACTCAAAGAAAACGAGTGTACAGCGGATTGGCACCCCCGCTTTCCCCATTACCAAAAAAGTAATCGAGTCTATGAAAGTTTTTCTGTAAATTAACACCATCAAGGTCTTCTATGATAAAATAAATTCATAGGAGGCCTTT
>CANQRR010000041.1 GCA_947626285.1 uncultured Lachnospiraceae bacterium | reverse complement strand
TTATGTTGAACCGCCGTATGCCGAACGGCACGTACGGTGGTGTGAGAGGGCGGAGAAAATCCGCCCTACTCGATTGTGCCGGAAAGGGATTGACGTTTATCTGAATTTCCTGCATAATTTAGGAAAAGGAGAGGACGAAATGATTTTCGATACACATGCGCATTATGATGATGAAGCGTTTGAAGAAGACCGGGAAGAACTGTTGGCGAAGATGGTGTCCGCCGGGATCGGCGGGATCGTGAATGTCGGCGCGTCCGTGCGGGGGATTCGGGCGAGTCAGGAGCTTTCTGAGCAGTATCCGTTTGTCTGGGCGGCGGTCGGTGTGCACCCGGACGAGGTCGGTTCGCTGAACGAAGAGACGCTGCAGTGGATGTATGAGTTGTGCCGGAAGCCGAAGACTGTGGCGGTCGGGGAAATCGGGCTGGACTATTACTGGGACAAGGAGTCGCATGAGCTCCAGAAGGAGTGGTTCATCCGCCAGCTTAAGATGGCGAAGGAGACGGATTTGCCGGTCAACATCCACAGCAGGGACGCCGCGCAGGACACGTTTGATATCATGAAGGAGTATCACGCCGGGACGACAGGCGGCATCATCCACTGCTTTTCTTCGTCGGCGCAGATGGCGCTGGAGTATGTAAAGATTGGGTATTATATCGGGATTGGCGGCGTCGTGACGTTCAAGAACGCGCGCGTCATGAAGGAGGTGGCTGCGGCGGTTCCTCTCGACCGCATCGTCGTGGAGACGGACTGTCCGTATCTGGCGCCCGTGCCGAACCGCGGCAAGCGCAATTCGTCCCTGTACCTGCCGCTTGTCATTGAGGAGATTGCCCGGATCAAAGACTTGAGTGCGCAGGAAGTCGAGAAAGCGACTTGGGAGAACGCGCATCGGATATACAGGAAGTTATAGTAATGAATCTTGATAGAGACGGAGAATGTATGGACAAGCTTTCAAATCCGCAAAAGACAATCGAGGTGATTCAGAAGCACGGTTTCGACTTTCAGAAGAAGTTCGGGCAGAATTTCCTGATCGATCCGCATGTATTGGACAAGATCATCGCGGCAGCCGAGATCACGAAGGACGACTTTGTGCTGGAGATTGGGCCGGGGATTGGGACGATGACGCAGGCGCTGGCTGAGGCGGCGCGCGAGGTGACGGCTGTCGAGATCGACCGCAAATTGATCCCGATCCTGCAGGAGACGCTGTCGGACTACGACAATGTCACAATCCTTAATCAGGATGTACTGAAGACGGACATCGCGGCGATCGCGCGGGAAAAGAATGGTGGACAGCCGATCAAAGTGGTCGCGAATCTGCCTTATTACATCACGACGCCAATCATTATGGGGCTGTTTGAGAACCAGGTGCCAGTGGACAGTATCACGGTGATGGTGCAGAAGGAAGTCGCTCAGCGGATGCAGGCGGAGCCGGGAACGAAAGATTACGGGGCGCTTTCGCTTGCGGTGCAGTATTACGCGCAGCCGTATCTGGCGGCAAACGTCCCGCCGAACTGTTTTATCCCGCGACCGAATGTCGGCAGCGCGGTGATCCGGCTGACGCGTTATCCGAAGCCGCCGGTACAGGTGAGAAATGAACGGCTGATGTTCGCGCTGATCCGGGCGTCGTTCAACCAGAGGCGCAAGACGCTGCTGAACGGCCTGAAGAATTCTCCGGAGCTACAGTTTAGCCGGGAAGAGATTTTGGAGGCGCTGGCTGAGATTGGATTGCCAGAGAATGTGCGCGGCGAGACGTTGACGCTCGCGCAGTTCGCGGCGCTTTCTGATGCGTTGGATCGGTAACAGTATGGATACATGCGTTGGAACGCTATAGGTATGATCAAACATATATGCGCAGATGGAGAAAAATGGACTGTTGAAAGTGAGGCTTACAGAAGCACTCATCCTGACAGAAGAATAGAAGGAAATGTCAACTGTGGCGTATATATTTAAAAACACAGAGGAAATGAAGGAGGCTGGATCACATGAGTAAAAAGAAGCAGAAGTCGGGTGTAGGCAGGCTGGTAGCAGCGGCGGGAATCGGCGCGGTACTGGGACCAATCATTATTCCGAAATTCGAGCCGTACATGTTTGCCTGGAGAGCAAGGGTACAGTTCGGTCGTTCCGATAAAAAGCGGGATGAAGGACTCCAGACGCCGGACGACATTGCGCGCGTGGACGACCTGAAATACGGAGACCACAGGCTTCAGACGATGGATATCTACTATCCGAAAGGAACGGAAGGAGTCCTGCCGACGATCGTCAGCATCCACGGCGGCGGGTATGTCTATGGGGACAAGGGCGTGTACCAGTATTACTGTATGAACCTCGCGCAGCGCGGGTTTACGGTGGTCAATTTCTCTTACCGGCTGGCGCCCGAGAACCGTTATCCGGCGCAGATCGAGGACACGAACGCGGTGCTGCGCTATATCTGCGCGCATGCGGAGAAATATCACATCGATAAAGACAATATATTCTTTGTCGGCGATTCTGCCGGAGGAAACCTGAACGCTCAGTACAGCGCGGCGGTGACGAATCCGGAGTACGCGGCGCTTCTTGGCCTGGATATCCCGGAATTTACGCTGCGGGCGACCGCGCTCAACTGCGGCGTCTACGACATGGACGAACAGGGAAAGGATCTGTTGATGTGCTACGCCGGGAAGGATTATCAGCAATATAAAGCGGAACTTGATATTCTGGGGCATATCACGGCAGAATTCCCGCCGTCTTTTGTCATGAGTTCGACCGGGGACTTCCTGCTGAAATGCGCGCAGCCGATGGCGGATTTCCTAAAAGAAAAGGGAATCGAGACAGAGCTGCACATCTACGGCGACGAAGAGACGAAGCCGGGACATGTGTTCCACTGCGATGTCCGCAGCGAGTATGCGAAGAAGTGCAATGATGAGGAGTGCGCGTTCTTCCGTCGGTATGTCCGTGTTTAGTGAACTATATGTAATTTATCCAGACGAAACCGCACGGTACCCTTCCTTGGAACTTTCCCGGCAAAACTGTAGATACATGTTGGGAAACGAAAGATTTTCTTTTTTCAGTTTGTGCCGGAAAAGTTCCGGAAATCCCTGCGGTTCCTGTCTACGGTTTCGATATACGATTCACTGCCTTCCGCTATAAGTGCATTTCAAGTGGAAATGGACAGCCCGTGCAGTGGGTTGCAATGCCTAAGGTAAACCGTAGAGGTCCGCCGGTACTTAGCGAATGCGCAGCATGAGCTTAGTTCCGCTGCGTGACCGTAACGAACGGAAGTGGGTTTACCGTGGCATTGACAATCCCTGCAAGGGCGTTCGGTGAAGTTCACTAAACACGGATTAATCTGTTTCACTTTCCGCCTCTTCTTCCGTCACATTCAGCGGCAGCACCGCCGTCTTCTCAAATCCATTGTCCATATCAAACGTGATCACGAACGCGTCTCCCGCGAGGTAGAAACCATCGTCAATATAGAGGCCGCGTAGGTTGTTGTACTCGGCGGCGTTTGTGAGGCCATCCGCGAAGAAGTCGTAGAGCAGTTCGCGAGTGAAGCCATTCTCAGCGTCGTAGGAGAAGAGCAGATACCGGTCTTCGCAGAAGAAACCGAAGAGGTTCTTCTCGGGCGAGACCATGATCGCCTTGTAGTCTTCGATCGCCGGGCACCAGGTGATGCCGGGGATCGTGTAGCGGTTTACCTCTTTCACGTCGGTCGGATCCGAGATGTCAAACATCGAGAGCTTCAGTCCGCTCGTGATGCCGGTCTCCTCGTCAGCTTCATAGCCGATGCCGAGCAGCAGGTTCTCGCCGTAAAAATGCAGGTAGGAGGAGAAGCCGCTGATCTTCAGCTCACCCAGGATCTTCGGGTTTGCCGGATCGGACAGGTCGACGGAGAACAGAGGATCCGTCTGGCGGAAGGTGACGAAGTATCCGGTGTCGCCGAAGAAGCGGGCGGAGCGGATTGTCTCGCCCTCCGCGAGATCGCCGATGTAGCCGATCGTCTGCAGATTCTCGTCCAGCACGTACAGCGCGTTGTGCTCAATCCAGTTGTCTTCGTAGTAAGTGTTCAAAATATCCCCGACGAACTCACGCACTCCGCTGAAAGCATCGCCTTGGTAGGTGGAGACGACGCGCAGCATCCCATTGTATTCGTTCAGAGAGAAGGAATCGTTGAGGGTGCCCTTGACGACGCCCGCGGCCACTCCGGTGATCGTGCCGTCCGCATAGTGGAACTTGACAAGCTCCGTGGTGGAGGTCGAGTAGCTGCCGTTGTAGTGCTCGTTGGCGATGTAAATGTTTTCCGGGCTGACGTAATAGTCCGTCGCTCCGGAGACGAGAATCTTGCTGTCAAGCGTCTTGTCCGGAACAGCCGTGTTCATGGAGGAGATCACGAGGTAGGCGCTGTCATGGAGTGTTTTCGGCACATAAAAATCGTTCGCGGGAAGCTGCGTTTTGTTGATCCGCGGGACGATTGCGCTCTCATCGTAGGTCTCGCCGATCGTCGGCCGGTAGTTTGTAAACAGGTAAATAAAGGAGCCGTTCTTGCGGGAATCCTCGTAAGAGCCGTCCTGTGTGACCGTGCCGACAAGCGTCGGATGCTCCCGGTCGCTGATATCATAGGTGTGAATTGTCGTCTCGCGCCCGTAGTTGGTGTAGTAGATATCTCCCTCGGCCTCAAGCGTACTCGCGTAGCAGCTTGTGATGACGCTTAAAGTGTCGCCGTCCAGATACATCTCGTGGATCGTGATGTCGTTGTAGGGTCTCGTTTGTCCGTCTACACCCACATACAGTTCATGGGTCGTGACGTCGCCTGTGGGTCTGAAATCCTCATCCTGTGCCGCCTGTTCTGCTGTCGATGTCGAAGCACCGATGCCAGTAACGCTGATCAGGGCCGGATTTTTAAGGTCTGCGCTCACGATCGCGAAGGTGCCGTCTTGCCGCAGGATGTAGAGGTATTTGCCGTCTGTCTTTACAATGTCCGCTTCGTCAACGCCAACTTCCTGCACGTTTGTATTGGAGAAATCAACGGCGTCTGCAGTCCCTTCTTCGCTCACACCGGCGCCCATAGCCGGGATCGCGCTGACGACAGCGCTGTCTTCTACAGAGAAGTCCGCATCGTTGGACTGCGCCGATTCCATTGCCAGGTCTCCAGCACCGCCCATAAGGTTGATGGAGTCTGTTGTCTTCATGTCGTAGCTGCGGTACAGGCCGTTCGGCCCGAACTGCTCATTCAGCGCGTCATATACTTCCTCGTAACTGGAGGCGTAGGTGAAGGCTTCTTTCACTGGCGCAGCGTTTTCGGCCGGGGCGGCATCACTCGCCAGCTCAGTACTTGTTGCCGGGGTGGTATCATTCGTCGGGGCAACACTTTCTGTCTGAACGATGTCTTCCTCCGTCACAGCGTCCTCCGTCGGAACGCTTTCCGGTATGGCTTCTGTAGTGTCATTCCCGGAGACAGTATCTGCAGACGCCTTTGCAGAGGCGGCTTTTGCCGTGCCGGTGCCGGCTTCCGCAAGGGCTGCTTCCGCGGAAACGTCTTCAGCATTGACTTCAGCTGCGTCTTCTGCGACAGCTTCGACTGCGTCTTCTGTGGCAAGTTCCACTGCCATTTCGTTGGCGTCCTGCTCCGGGAGTGCGGTTTTCCGGATGCGCTCTGACTGGGAGAAGACCAGGAATGCCAGGGCAAAGACGGCCGCGAGACTGCCGACCTGCGCGATGCGGCGATAGCGTTTCTTTCTCGCCGCTAGAGTGACGATTTTCCCGCTGGCTTCCCCCTGCGATACAGTTTCCGGATGATCCGGAGTACTTTGCTCCATGTCATTCGATTTCTTTGCCGCCTGCTCTTTCAGCATCCGCTCGATCGCGTCCGGCTGCAGGGAAGCGGGCGGGGTGAGGGTTTCTGCCTCCTCTTTTATCTTCTGAAGGATTTCGTTTTCGTTCATTGTAATCTCCTTTCTGGAACTTACACACAGCATTTTCAGGTATGTTTTTGATTGAGTGGGATCTGCGCTGCAGATCCGACGAATAATATCTTGACGCCTGCGACCCTCACGCAAGCAGTTCCGCCATTTTTTTCAGCGCCCGGCTCTGCCTGGAGCGAACGGTGTTCGGGTTCATCTGAAGCAGGTCTCCGATCTCCTGGCTGGAATAGCCGGCGAACACGCTCATGGAGATGATCAACCGGTCCTCCTTTGAGAGCGTGCCAAACGCGCGTTGCACGTCCGCCCGTCCGCTGAGGTCGGATTCCGGAGCGCTGATCTCATCTGACAGCTCGTCCGGTGCCTGTATGTACTGGCGGATGCGCCGTTTGCATTTGGCGGTCAGGATGCGGAAGATCCACGCCCGGAATGCGCCCGCCTCCCGCAGGTCTTTGATCTGCGCAAACGCGTCGGTCACAGTCTCGCTGACCGCGTCCTCCGCGTCCTGCACATGGCGCAGCGCGCAGACGGCGAATCGGTACAGATCTCTGTAGACCGATTCATACAGCAGGGCAAAGGCGTGCGCGTCGCCTGCCTGCGCCTGTCGGATCATCTCGTTTGTCGGGTTCATAACTCGCTCCTTCCTGTTGCGCTGTGGAATTCCATCCATGTCCCTTCCCGGAGTGCGATGCAGCGAGGGGTTGCCCGGCTACCGCCTGTCTCCGCAAAACCGGTTCTGTATAATAAGTGTCGCAAAAGGACCGGACTGTTGCATCGGTTTTAGAAAAATTATTCTGTAAACAGTATAAGCTTTCTCATATATGCGTGGCAAGCGCTTCTTTCTATAATTACTTTACAGATACTTGACACTTGTGGTATGCTAATCTCAAATTGCGATTTTATCTTTCCGGGAGGAATATACATATGGGGATCGGCAGCATTGTATCGTTGCTGGGAGGACTGGGACTTTTCTTATTCGGAATGAAGTACATGGGAGAAGGTCTAGAGCTGGCGGCGGGGCCAAAGATGAAGGACCTGCTGGAGAAGCTGACGCGCAACCGCGTTATGGGCTTTCTGCTCGGCGCGCTCGTCACGGTCGTGATCCAGTCGTCCTCCGCGACGACCGTCATGGTGATGGGCTTTATCAACGCGGAGATCATGGATCTCGCGCAGGCGACCGGCGTCATCTTCGGCGCGAATATCGGTACGACGATCACCAGTGTCCTGATCGCATTGGACGTCTCCGGGATCGCCCCGGTCTGTATCTGCCTCGGCGCGGTGATGCTCCTTTACGCGAAGCGGAAGCGGAACCGCTACATCGGGCAGGTGATCCTGGGCTTTGGTATCCTGTTCCAGGGGCTGCACACGATGAGCGGCGCGATGTCCCCGCTGAAGGATTCCGCTCTGTTTCAGAACTTTATCATGAACGCGAAGAATCCGCTGCTCGGCTTTGTCGTGGGCGTGATCCTCTGCGCGATCATTCAGAGTTCGTCCGCGGCTGTCGGTGTACTGCAGGCGCTGGCGATGCAGGGATTGATACCGATCTACTTTGCCGGGTTCATCATCTGCGGCATCAACGTCGGCTCCTCGACACCGCCGCTTCTGTCCGCGCTGAACGCGAAGAACAACGCGAAGCGCGCGGCGATCATCTATCTGATTTTCAATATCGTGGGCGCGGTCCTGTTCGTTCCGCTGACGATGCTGACGCCGCTTGCGACTCTGATAGAGAGCCATATTCCGAATGAGGCGTTTCAGATTTCCGTGTATCACATTCTGTTCAAGGTCGTGACCGGTCTGATCCTGCTTCCGCTGGTCAATCTGGTCGTGAAGTGGACTTACATGCTGATTCCGAAGCAGGCGCATGAGAGCGCGTTTCGCTTTGAGTACATAGATTCGAATATGAGCGGTTCCCCGGCGGTCGTCGCCCTGCAGGTCGGCAAGGAGGTCGAGCGCATGGCGGGGATCGTGAAGGATGACCTCGCGGGCGCTACGGACGGCCTGTTGCAGCACAGCATGGCGGAGGCGAACCATGTGCGCGAGGGAGAGCAGGTGATCGATTACCTCGCGTCGGAGATCACGGGATATCTTTCGAAGATCAACACGGTGGCGATGCCTTCCCAGGTGTCGCAGTATATGGGCTGCGCGTTCCATGTCATCAACGATCTGGAGCAGATTGGCGACCACGCGGTCAAGATTCTCGACCAGACAGAGAGGTGTGTGGAGGAGGGGTTGGTCTACACCGAAGCGGCCAGAGAAGAGCTCTCCGAGATCTATCAGCGCGTAAGCGAGCTTCTGGGCGACGCGCTGCGTCTGTTCCATGAGCAGATGGCGCTCACGCCGGAGATCTGGCTGGATCTGCGCAAGCAGGAGCGCAAGATCATCAAGCGGGTGACCAAGGCGCAGTCGAACCACATGGAGCGTCTGCAGCGGGGAGAATGCACGTTCGAGCAGGGGCTGACTTTCGTGGAGGTGCTCAACAGCTACCTGCGCATCGTGAATCATGCGATCAACATCGCGGAGGCGATCGGCGGGGATATGACGTCCGCCTATTCCAGGATCGAACAGATGTAAATAATAATGCTTGCATTTTTCCTGTATCAGTGATAAAATTTTTATAGTTTTTTTAGAAATTTATCTTTTTGTTTAGATTCAGCACAGAACAAAGGGGTTTGCTGCGGAACCATGTTGTCGGCGCCCCTTGCGGAACCGATTTTTTTGTGCTTTTTTTATGGAATGAAGAGTTTGCCGCTTTAAACGGGCAAAGTTACCGCGCAAAATTCAGGGCGTCGCGTAATTCAGATCCCTGCGGGATATGGTTAATAAGGTTTACCCACAGGGCACTCTGTAGGTCAGATCTCTGCGGGATGGGAAATATGAGGTGAGGAGATATGGCGCTGGATCTAAGCCGCGAAGAAATTCTGGAAAAGCTTCTGGACAGCTACGAGGCGTATTTTGACGTCGAGCGGATCGACGATCCGCCAAAGGATCTTCCTCTGACGGCTACCTGTCGCTTCTACGTGCACTCTGAGAAGTACGTCCTGGTCAAGAAGGCGAAGCTCTGGGAGGCGGACAGCAATGAGTACGTCTATCTGTTTTCTGTTCCGCACTTGACCGAAGATCTATTCGAGACCTGCAAGGCATACGCTTATGAAGAGGGTATGAAGCTGATCGACCCGAAGCCGGGTCACATGTACAGCTACATCACGGCGGTTTTTGTCTGCGACAGCTGTACGCCGGAGGCGAAGCGGGCGGTAAAAAGGTGCAGGGTATACAAAAGTTTTCATTTTTCGTGGTATGGGTGGATGAACCTCCATACAGCCGCCATCGTCCGGGAAGGGAGCGAGGTCTTCACGAACCGGATGGGGCGCGGCAACGCGAAATTTATGAAAAAGGTACTAAATTCATGAAAAGAAAAAGGAGGCAGTAAAAAACATGAATGCGGTAGTAATCTTACTCGTAGGTGTCGCTGTTCTTGTTCTCGGCTATCTTTTCTACGGAAAATGGCTGGCAGAGCAGTGGGGCGTAGAGCCGAACAGAACGACTCCTGCACACGAACTTGAAGACGGAAACGACTACGTTCCGGCAAAGGCTCCGGTGCTGATGGGACATCACTTCTCATCCATCGCGGGCGCAGGTCCGATCAACGGACCGATCCAGGCAGCGGTATTCGGCTGGGTACCGGTTATGCTCTGGGTGCTGATCGGCGGTATCTTCTTCGGCGCAATGCACGACTTTGGCGCGCTGTTCGCGTCCGTGCGCAACAAGGGCCAGTCGATCGGCGAGGTTATCGCTACCAGTATCGGTTCCCGTGCGAAGAAGCTGTTCATCATCTTCTCGTACCTGACCCTGATCCTGGTCGTGGCGGCGTTCGCATCGATCGTTGCGAACACCTTCAAGGCTACATATGACGAAGCTGGTGTGCTCGACAAGGCGGCGAGCGCGGCGAACGCTTCGACGGCAATGATCTCCGTGCTGTTCATCGTTATTGCGATCATCTTCGGCCTGATGGTCTACAGAAAGAACGCTTCTCTGGCGGTCTCCACGATCATCGGCGTGGCGGCGATCGTTGTATGTATGGCGATCGGCCTGAACTTCCATCCGATCTACCTGAACGGCAACACCTGGATGATCATCGTAGGTATCTACATCGCGATCGCTTCGGTCACTCCGGTGTGGATCCTGCTCCAGCCGCGTGACTACCTGAGCTCTTTCCTGCTCTACGGCATGATGATCGTGGCAGTGGTAGGCATCGTCGGCGCTCATCCGGCTCTCGAGATCCCGGCGTTCACGGGTTTTGTTGACAAGGCGACGGCAGGCGCAGGCACCTCTCTTGGAAGCCTGTTCCCGGCTCTGTTTGTCACGATCGCCTGCGGCGCGATTTCCGGTTTCCACTCGCTGGTAGGTTCCGGTACGACGGCGAAGCAGCTCGACAAGGAAGGCGACGCGAAGCCGATCGCTTACGGCGGAATGCTGATCGAGTGCGGACTTGCGCTGATCTCTCTGTGCGCAGTCGGCTTTATCTGGAAAGACTATGTTCCGGGCGGAATCACGAACCCGACGCAGGTATTCGCGACCGGTATCTCCCGCATGTGCGCGACGATCCCGTTCCTGAAGGGTGCGGAGAGCGTGATCTACGCAATGCTGATCCTTGCGGTATCCGCGTTCTGTCTGACTTCTCTGGACACGGCGACCCGCCTGGCCCGCTACATGTTCCAGGAGTTCTGGCTTGAGCCGGGACAGACCTACAAAGATGTGACAGGTATCAAGAAGACTCTGACGAATCCGTATGTGGCTACGATCATCACCGTGGTGCTCGGCATCGCGCTCGGCATGACCGGTTACTCGAATATCTGGCCGCTGTTCGGCGCTGCCAACCAGCTGCTCGCGGCTCTCGGCCTTCTGGCTGTCGCTGCGTGGCTCGGCAAGATGGGCAAGAACAACAAGATGTTCCTGTTCCCGATGGCGTTTATGCTGGTGGTTACGATCGTATCCCTGTGCCAGACCATCATGACGAACTTCAAGAACGCGACCGCGGCGGGCGCTGTCGGCACCGGCTGGATGTGGACGCGCGCGGGCATCGCGGTACTGCTTGTCATCCTGGCAGTCGTGCTTGCGATCGAGGGTATACAGACCCTGACGAAGCAGAAGAAGTAAGAAAAATTTACAAAAGCAATGCGAGGGGCTGTCGGCTGACAGCTCCTTTTTATGCGCAGACCCGCGAGAGGAAAAATTTGCTGCTGCCGCAGCACGCGGGTCGCGCAGCGAGTAGGGAAAATCCGCCCTACTCGATCGCAGACCCGCGTTTCCCCTTTTTATTGGTAAGAAGCAGTTGCGAAAAATTGCGGAAAATGCTATACTTTTCTTTCGGATAAGGGACGCGGAAACTGCGCTTTTCGGAACAGAAAGCGGAAACAGGCGGACAGAGGATGCCAAAGTGATATGGAGGGAAAAGAAGATGAAGAAGATTGAAGAATACGTGAGGAGCATTCCGGATTTTCCGGAGCCGGGGATCATTTTCAGGGATGTGACGAGCATTTTGCAGGATGCCGATGGTCTGCATCTGGCGATCGACCTGATGCAGGAGAAGCTTGCCGGACTGGATTTTGACGTGGTGGTCGGAGCGGAGTCACGAGGCTTCATCTTCGGCACGCCGATCGCGTACAATCTGCACAAGCCGTTTGTGCTTGTGCGCAAGAAGGGCAAACTGCCGTGCGAGACTGTTTCCATGGAATACGATCTGGAGTACGGTTCTGCGACGATCGAGATGCACAAGGATTCCATCAAGCCGGGGCAGAAGGTCGTCATCATCGACGATCTGATCGCGACGGGCGGGACGATCGAGGCCGCGGCCAAGCTGGTGGAGCAGCTCGGCGGTGAGGTCGTGAAGATCGTTTTCCTGATGGAGCTCGCGGGACTGAAGGGTCGCGAGAAGCTTGCGGGGTATGACGTGGAGTCGGTGATCTGTTACGAAGGAAAGTAAGCTCTGGGCGGGAAGCGATAAAGGCACCGCTATATGGAAGACGGAACGACCGGTTGCAAAATGAAGGCGGAGACGGTGAATATATGTCGGTAGATGGGAAGACGAAACAGGAATCGATGGACGTGAAAACAAAGCAGGAGTCGACAAACGCAAAGACGGACCAGAAAAGGGTCGAGGAGATCCGGCAGGCCGACGCCAGCGTGAAGACGATGGAGGATTTCACAAGCCCGGACGTATTGTACGACGAGCTTATTCGCAGCGTGCGCAAATATCATCCGTCCGACGACATCTCCATGATCGAGAAGGCGTACCGCATTGCCTATGAGGCGCACAAGGACCAGAGGAGAAAGTCCGGCGAGCCGTATATCATCCACCCGCTCTGCGTGGCGATCATTCTCGCGGATCTGGAGCTGGACAAGGAGACGATCGTCGCCGGTCTCCTCCACGACGTGGTCGAGGATACGATCATGACCTCAGAGCAGCTGCGCGAGGAGTTTGGAGAGGAAGTTGAGCTGTTGGTAGACGGCGTCACCAAGCTGGGTCAGCTGAATTATTCCGCCGACAAGGTGGAAGTGCAGGCGGAGAACCTGCGCAAGATGTTCCTCGCGATGGCGAAGGATATCCGCGTGATCCTGATCAAGCTTGCCGACCGTCTCCACAACATGCGCACGCTCAAGTACATGAAGCCGGAGAAGCAGAAGGAGAAGGCGCGGGAGACAATGGATATCTACGCGCCGATCGCGCATAGACTTGGTATCTCCAAGATCAAGGTGGAGTTGGACGATCTCTCCTTAAAATATCTGGAGCCGGAGGTCTATTACGATCTGGTCGAGAAGATCTCGCTGAAGAAAGGCGCGCGGCAGGAGTTTGTCGACAACATCGTAAAGGAAGTACGCGAGCACATCGAGGCCGCAGGCATCAAGGCGCAGATCGACGGACGCATCAAGCATTTTTTCAGTATCTACAAGAAGATGGTGAACCAGCAGAAGACGCTGGACCAGATCTACGATCTCTTCGCGGTCCGCATCATCGTGGACACCGTGAAGGACTGTTACGCGGCGCTCGGACTGATCCATGAGATGTACAAACCGATCCCCGGGCGTTTCAAGGACTACATCGCGATGCCGAAGCAGAACATGTACCAGTCGCTGCACACGACGCTGATCGGGCCGGGCGGCGTGCCGTTCGAGATCCAGATCCGCACGTTCGAGATGCACCGCACGGCGGAGTACGGTATCGCCGCGCACTGGAAGTACAAGGAGGCGGCCGACGGCAAGAAGGGCGATACAAAGAGCGAGGAGGCGAAGCTGAGCTGGCTGCGGCAGGTGCTGGACTGGCAGATGTCGGACAACCGCGAGTTCATGAGCCTTCTGAAGAGTGATTTCGATATATTTTCGGAGAGCGTCTACTGTTTTACCCCGTCCGGCGACGTCAAGAACCTGCCGAACGGATCGACGCCCATCGATTTTGCATACAGCATCCACAGCGCGGTCGGCAACCGCATGATCGGCGCGCGCGTCAACGGCAAGCTGGTCACGATCGACTACGTGATCCAGAACGGCGACCGCATCGAGGTCATCACTTCGCAGAATTCCCGCGGGCCGAGCCGCGACTGGCTGAAGATCGTCAAGAGTTCGCAGGCGAAGAACAAGATCAACCAGTGGTTCAAGCAGGAGCTCAAGGAGGACAACATCGTCAAGGGCAAAGAGCTCGTGACGGCGTATTGCCGGGCGAAGAGCATCGTGCAGTCCGACATCATGAAGCCGGAATACGTCGAGCGCGTGCTCACGAAGTACGGCTTCCGCGATTGGGATTCCGTGCTGGCGGCGATCGGACACGGCGGACTCAAGGAAGGGCAGGTCGTCAACAAGCTGCTGGAGGGCTATGAGCGCGACCACCGCAAGGAGATCACCGACGAGCAGATCATCGAGGCGGTGCAGAACGCGAAGGAGGCCGCTCCGGTGCAGCTGCGCAAGTCCAAGGGCGGCATCACGGTGCAGGGCATCGACGACGTGAGCGTCCGCTTCGCGAAGTGCTGCAGCCCGATCCCGGGCGACGAGATCGTCGGATTTGTGACGCGCGGGCGCGGGGTCACGGTGCACCGGACCGACTGCATCAATGTGATCAACCTTCCGGAGGAGGAGCGCTCCCGCCTGATCGACGCCGAGTGGCAGAAGGAGGCCCAGGAGGGCGACAAGGGTCTGTACATGGCGGAGATCATGATCTACTGCAACAACCGCACCGGACTTTTAGTTGATATCACAAAGATCTTTACCGAGCGCAAGATTGATGTCCGCTCGGTCAATTCCCGCACGAGCCGGCAGGGGATCGCGACGATCGAAATGTCCTTTGAAGTCTCGGACAAGGGGACGCTGAATTACCTCGTCGACAAGATCCGGCAGGTGGACAGCGTGATTGACGTAGAGCGCACGACGGGCTGAGCGTATACGGGGCGGCGCCGGGCGACAGGTCAGGCAGTGCTCAGCGCGGAACACGCGGCGGCTCAAAACAGCTGGAATCTTTGAGAAACGCTTCGGACAGATATGGACGTGAGAGAGGAAACATGATATGGACAAGCTTCAGATAGAGACATTAGTGCTTGGCATGATACAGACCAATTGTTACCTCGCAATGAACAGGGAGACGAGGGAGCTGCTGATTGTGGATCCGGCGGACGAGGCGGACCGGATCGTTCGAAAGATCGGGGAAATGCAGGCAAAGCCTGCGGCGGTGCTTCTGACACATGGACATTTCGATCACATCGGGGCAGCTGACGACCTGCGGGGACAGTACGGCATTCCGGTCTGCGCGCTTGATGAGGAGCGCCAGGTGCTGGAACGGCCGCTGCTGAATCTCTCCGCGATGCAAAAGAAGGTACTCACAGTGAAGGCGGACCGGTTTTTCCGCGACGGAGAGATCGCCGAGCTTGCAGGCGTTTCCGTGCGCGTGCTGCACACGCCTGGCCATACGGCGGGAGGGGCGTGTTACTATATTGAATCGGAGCGGGTGCTGTTCTCCGGGGATACCCTGTTCTGCGGCAGCGTCGGCAGGACGGATTTCCCGACCGGAAGCATGAGCACACTGCACGACTCCATACACAACAAGCTTTTTGTCCTCCCGGATGAGACGCTGGTGCTGCCGGGGCACGGTGAATCCAGCACGATCGGTTATGAGAAGCAGTACAATCCATACTGAGCAGCCTGCCGGGAAGTTACCTCGCGGGACAGTGGGGAAGTGAACGACATTATGATTACGATCCATACAGACAGGCAAAGCTTTGCATATGACATCCATTCGCTTGTGAAGGCATTTTACCCGGCGGAGGACGTCCATGTGGTCGGATCGGGAGCCGACGGCGAACAGGGAACCGCGAAGACACCGGAGGATGGGACAGGCAGGGCCCTGAAACTGGTGGTTTCTTTCGTCACGGAAAACGGCGGGGCGCCGCAGCGTTCAGAGCAGTCTGCGGGACAGGAAACGGAAGAGGCGGGCTGTACGATCCGGGCGTGTTTCTGGGAGTGCGGCGAAGTGGTTCAGCAGGGTGAGGTTGTCATTTTGTCCGGCACGGACCGCAAGGAGGTCAAAAACGAGCTGAAGCGTCTGCTCTATCGCCTGCTGCAGGAGCAGACAGGCAGGACGCTTCCGTGGGGGACGCTGACCGGCATTCGCCCCACGAAGATCCCGATGAGCCTGCTTGAGCAGGGATGGAAAAACGCGCGGATCGCGCAGTACATGCGCGATACCTACTACTGCAGCAAAGAAAAGACAGCGCTTGCGATCGCGATCGCGAACCGCGAACGGCACATTCTGAAGGATATCAACCTTGAAAACGGATACAGCCTGTACGTCGGGATCCCATTTTGCCCGAGTATTTGCCTGTACTGTTCGTTTAGTTCAAGCCCGATCCATCTGTGGAAGGATCAGGTGGATGCGTATCTGGACGCGCTCTGTCGGGAGATCGATTACGTGTCGGAGGAACTTTCCGGCCGTGAACTGAATACGGTATATATTGGAGGGGGCACGCCGACGACGCTGGAGCCGCGGCAATTGGAGCGTCTGCTCTCGAAACTGGAGCAGAAGTTTGAGTTCGGAAAGCTTCTGGAATTTACGGTAGAGGCCGGCCGCCCGGACAGCATCACGCGGGGGAAGCTGCAGGTGCTGAAGGATCACGGGATTTCGCGCATCTCCATCAACCCGCAGACGATGAACCAGGCGACGCTGGATTTCATCGGCAGGAAGCACACGGTGGGGCAGACGGTCGAGGCGTTTGTCCTGGCGCGGGATATGGGATTTGACAACATCAACATGGATCTGATCGTCGGGCTGCCCGGGGAAGGCGAGGCCGAGGTGGAGCACACGATGCGGGAGCTGGCGAAGCTGGATCCGGACAGTGTCACCGTGCATTCCCTCGCGGTCAAGCGCGCGTCGCGCCTGCGCCTGTTTCGGGAGGAACACAGGGAGCTTACGATGACGAACAGTCAGGAGATCATGGCGATGACCGCCCGTTACGCGCAGCAGTTTGGCATGTTTCCTTACTACCTTTACCGGCAGAAAAACATGGCGGGAAATTTTGAGAATGTCGGTTACGCGAAGGAAGGCAAAGAAGGCATTTACAACATCCTGATCATGGAGGAGATGCAGAGCATCCTGGCGCTGGGCGCCGGAGCCGCGACGAAACTTGCCTTTGCGAAGGACCGGATCGAGCGCATCGAGAACGTGAAGGATATCCGGAATTACATCGACCGGATCGACGAGATGATCGGACGAAAACGTTCCGGGCTGCAGGAGTGGCTTGGCTGAGCGAGAGAAATTGTTTTGTCAGAAAGTGAGAAAGAGGTCTGTGTTACATGGGAAAGACCGGTCAGGAATATAGAAAGAAATACCCGATCATCCGGCCGACCATCGTCAAGGAGCTGGCGCACGGGATCGCGGTCAGCAGACTGGCGCGCCGCGTCGGTGAGCGGATGGGTCTGTCAAAGGAAGAGTGTCATGATCTGGCGCTTGCGGGGCTTCTGCACGACATCGGGAAGCTGGAGCTGGCGAAATACGTCTACGGGAAAGAGGACGAGACGTTGATCATTGAGGAGATGCGCTACGTGCGAAGGCATTCCAGGCTCAGCGCGGAGATCCTTGAAAAAAAGGGTTATTCTGAGAAGATCGTGGATATGGTGAGATACCACCACGAGAACTGTGACGGCTCCGGATATCCGATGAATCTGCTGCGGGACGAGATCCCGCTTGGCGCGCGGATCCTGCGCGTCTGCGATGTGTTCGCGGCGCTGACAGCGGACCGCCCGTACCGCAAGGCGTTCGACGTGAAGACGGCGCTCGACATGATGATCGAGGAGGCAAAATACTATGATGTAGGTGTGTTCCTTGCTTTTATGAATCTGGTGAACGAGGAGAAGCTGGAGGACATTCTGGATACGGGAGAGCTGGAGCACACGCTGAGCGAGCTGGTGCAGAAAGGCCAGATCACGATCGCGGAGTTCCTGGGAGAGAAGGAGACATCCGAAGCGCAGGGATAGACAGGGATAAGGAAACGTCTGTGAGGGATAAGCCGAAACAGACGAAGATAGTTCAGGAGAAAGCGAGGAGAGCGTATGATCACACAGGCGCCAAGAGGGGTGCAGGACTGGTACGGCGAACAGATGCGCAGGCGCGCGATCGTCGAGAAAATTGCCCGGGAGATCGCCCGGACCTATCACATGAGCGAGATCATCACGCCGATGTTCGAGCACACCGTGCTGTTTCAGCGCGGAGTGGGCGAGACGACGGACGTGGTGCAGAAAGAGATGTACACATTTGAGGACAAAGGAGGGCGGAGCATCACCTTGAAGCCGGAGGGGACGGCGGGCGTGATGCGCGCCTACCTGGAGCACAATCTGTACGCGCAGCCGGCGCCGACGAAGCTGTACTATGTGACGCAGGCATTTCGCTACGAAAAACCGCAGAGCGGCAGGCTCAGGCAGCACCACCAGTTTGGCGTCGAGTTTGTCGGTTCAGCGAGTCCGCTGGCGGAGGTGGAGCTGATCACGCTGATCACAGAGCTGATCGCAAAGCTTGGGTTGAAGGACGCGAAGCTTCACATCAACAGCATCGGCTGTAAGAACTGCCGCAAGACCTACAACGACGCGTTGCTTTCATATCTGAAAGAACACGAGGACAAGCTCTGTCCGACCTGCAGGGAGCGCATGCAGAAGAATCCTCTGCGCGTCATCGACTGTAAGGTGGAGGGTTGCAAAGAGGTGGTCGCGCATGCGCCGCGCACGATCGAGTATCTTGACGAGGAGTGCCGGGAGCATTTTGAAGAGCTGCAAGCCCTGCTCGATGAGATGGGCATCGAGTATACGGTGGACACCGGGATCGTGCGTGGACTGGATTATTATACAAAGACGGTATTTGAGTTTGTGGACTCCGAGGGGTTCACGCTCTGCGGCGGCGGGCGCTACGACGGGCTGATCCACGAGATCGACGAGAAGCAGGATATCCCGTCCGTCGGCTTCGGAATGGGGATCGAGCGCATTCTGTATTTCATGGAGAAGGAGGGCGTGGAGTTTCCGCCCGAGGAGCCGGTGGCGCTGTACGTCGGCATCCTTGGAAAGGAAGCACGCGGCCGCGCGTACCGGATCGTAGATGAGCTGCGCAGAAAAGGCATTATCGTGGAGACTGATTATATGGATCGCAGCGTCAAGGCGCAGATGAAGTACGCGAACAAGCTTGGCGCGAAGAAGACCGTGATCATCGGGACGCAGGAGCTGGCGGATAACCTTGCCCATATCAAGGATATGGAGACCGGAGAGCAGGCGGAAGTGGCGTTGGATGCGATCGCGGACTACATCTTGAAAAATTAGAAAATGAGGAGATATGCGGCGGAACCGCCCGGTCGGTACCCTTCTCGAGTGTTTCCCGACAAAACCATTTATAAGGTTTGTGTCGGAAAACACATCGGAAATCCAACCGGGCGGTTCCGTTGCGTATTCAATCGACGGGAGCGACGATCACGGAGTCCGCGTCGTGAGTGACAGAGTTGAACTGATCGATCGCGCCGGATATATTTCCCATGAGGGCGTTCGTGAATTCCTGATCGAAAGCAATCTCCCAGATCACGCCGTTGTTATGAAAAGTTATATCGATATCAGTCGATGTAACTTTTTCGTTTTCCTGGAGCGATTGCAGAAGGAGAGCGGAGGTTTCATTGGAAAACTGGACGTCGTCGTCCCGCAGGGATCTGGCGGTCGCCGCATAGGACAGGAGATGGTTTTTATAGATGGAAAGCACATTTTTCATATCGATACTTGTAATTCTGACCGCGGCGGTGGCGCTGGTGCCGTTTTCGGTGCAGCGCAGGATCTCATAGTCGAAGGCGTCCGCCAACTGGCGAATGTATTCTTCATCAATCGCCTGATAATAGTCGGTATTGTAGGTGGCGAAGAGATCGTTGACGGAGAGATAATCCATCCATTGTTCCGCTGTCAGCGCTTTCAGCGCGTCGAGCTGGATCGAGAGAGAAGTGGAAGCGGACAGAATATTGGGATCATTCATATAGGAGATGAAACCGCTTACCAGTGCATCCTCCAGCGCCTCGTCTGACTGGATCGCCCAGCCGGAGCTCTCTTTCCGCAGATGGAAAACAGCCGTTGTCGTGGCAGATTTATAGCTGTTTTCGGAGAGGGTGTCGCGCAGAAGCCGATAGTAGTCTTCTGTTGTGGAGGCGGAAGATTCCGGATAGACGGAGACGGAGTTTTGCAGGATCTTCCTGCAGAGATCTTGGGCAAGCGCGTGCATATCGAGGTTTGTGATATCGACGTTGACGGTCGCCTGGTCGCCCAGAACAATAGCGTCACGGATCTGATAATCGAAGTTTTGAAAGAAAAGCGATATGACATCTGCATCCAGTTCGCTGATGCCGGTTCCGGCGGACTGAGCGCCCGCAAGATCTTCGTAATAGACGAAGGACTGGATGGTTTCTGCATCCAGTTCTTTGATCTGCTGCAGTTCGCGCCGGACGGTGCGATTTGGCGCGCTCACGATACGGTTGTACAGAAGCAGGCCGCATACAACGATGCAGATCTGCGCGATCAGGATCGCCGGCAGACCGATTCGGAAGGAGAGGTGCCTGGTCTTGTGGCGGAAGACATACATGCCGGCTAGGGCGCCGATGCTGCCAAAGAGGAGCGCAGTAAGAAAAAGCGTCTTTTCGGAAATACGCCATCGGTTTTGAATCGCCCTGCGCTTGTCGATCCCCATGAGGAGAAAGCCGATCAGGTTTATCAGGATTAAGTATGTAATAAGAACAGTCCGCATAAGCTCTCCAATAATAAGTGTATCTTCATAAAGATTTTACCTGAAAAGTATAATATTGTCAAACATATATATCGTTCTGACATTATTTTATGTGATGAGATTCAGGAATATGACAACTTTTACTGCGATGATCTCATCTTTTTTCGAATGGGGAGGAACAGGCGCGATTCTTGCGATATCCTGGGGACTGTGATAAGATGAGATCAGTTAGAAAGACGGATCGCGGAAGGAGCTGCTTTCTGCGAAAGAGTAGGGAATGCTTCTGCCGGGGAACGGCGACTGCAAAGGAGGAATCGAAATGGAAAAGGTACTGGTGATCGGGATCGCAGGCGGCTCTGGCAGCGGCAAGACGACGCTGACGAATCAGATCGCCGCCCAGTTTCGGGAGGGCGTGACGATCATAAAGCACGACGATTATTACAAGGCGCACGACGATATGACCTACGAGGAGCGGTGCCGGCTGAACTACGACCATCCGAACGCGTTCGACACGGATCTGATGGTGAAACATCTGAAGGACCTGAAGCAGGGGCTTTCGGTGGAGTGTCCGGTCTACGACTACACGGTGCACAACCGCAGCAAGGACACCGTCATCATCAAACCGGGCAAGGTCATTATCGTCGAAGGAATTCTTATTTTTGAGAGCAAAGAGCTGTGCGATCTGATGGACATCCGAATCTTTGTGGACACGGACGCTGACCTGCGTATCATCCGCAGGATTCAGAGGGACGTGCTGGAACGGGCGCGCAGTCTGGAATCCGTGATCGAGCAGTATTTAAACACGGTCAAGCCGATGCACGAGCAGTTCGTGGAGCCGAGTAAGAAGAACGCCAACATCATCGTGCCGGAGGGCGGGTACAACCAGCCCGCGATGGAGATGATAAGGAACCAGATCTGGAGGCATCTGCGGGAGGAGTGAAAAGATCGCAGCACGGTAAGCGACGCAGATACGGCTCTGAGGTCATAGTAGAGATTTAGCCCCGAGGCTGATTCAAAGCCCGCAGTACCGCATTCACGAAGCGCTCGCTGCGCGGCAGGAAAAAGTCCGCGACCGGGCCCACGAGGAAGGCGCAGATGACCGTGCCGACGCCGACTGTGCCGCCGAGCAGGAAGCCGACCGCGACGAAGGATACGTCGACGATGATGCGGATGACGCCGAAACGGCGGTGTGATTTGTCGCTGATGACAAGGGCGACGAGGTCGTTCGGACCGGTGCCCGCCTCCGATTTGATGACGATCGTCATGCCGAGCGCCAGGATGACGCAGCCGATCGCGAGCACGATCAGGTTCAGCCAGAGAGGGTTGCCCTTTTCAAAGAAGAAAGAGAGCAGCCGCGTGAAAAAGTCAATGATGGGACCGCCGAACGCCATGCACAGGACGGTTCCTATTTTTATGTAGCTGCGATCCACGATCAGCAGAACAAGAATGATCAGAAAACAGATCACGATGTGGACGTTTCCGTGTGTAAGGAAACTCCAGTCCGAAAAGCGGCTGAGCGTCCGGAAAATGCCCTGCACGAGCACGTTGAACGGGTCAGCTCCGAGATTCGCGAGCAGGAAAAGCGTCACGCCTAAGTGGGCGACCGTCAGTCCGAACAGCAGAATGACGACGCGGATGCACAGCTCTTTTACACTTCGTTTCATATGGGTTCCTTTCTTTCGGTATGTTTGAGATACTTTGATTTTACAGTACCACAATATGACGGAAAGTCAATCACCCAATTTATTTTGTTGCGGCGGGGGTATTTTTCTATACTTTTTTCATTTGCTGTGGTAAGATATTCGCGGAAGCAATGAGCGAAAGATCTTGGGGCGGGGCAGACGAAAACGAGGAGGTAGCGCCATGGAAAAGAATGCAAATACCAGATTTTATTATGTGGACGTCAATGCGTCCTGCGAGGGAGACGGGAGCGAGAGGAGACCATTTCGGCGGATTGGAGACGCGGCGCGCGTCGCGCTTCCGGGCGACGAGGTGTTGGTGGCGCCGGGCGTTTATCGGGAGTATGTGAATCCGCTGCACGCGGGAACGGAAGAACAGCGGATCGTCTATCGCTCTGTGGAGCCGCTTGGCGCGGTGATCACCGGGGCGGAGGAGCTCTCCGGCTGGACGCTCTATCAGGGGACGGTGTGGACCGCCCGCGTGGACAACGGGATATTCGGCTCTTACAATCCGTACACGACTTACGTCTGCGGGGACTGGTACTTTGCGCCGAAGGTACGGCATACCGGTTCGGTCTACCTGAACGACCGCATGATGTACGAGACCGTGACACTGGAGGAGTGTATCGCGGGCGAGGCGGATCCCTGCGCATGGTCGGCGGAGGAATCGCGCTATAAATGGTACACCGAGCAGGACGGCAGTGCGACGGTACTATACGCGAATTTCCGCGGTCTGGACCCGAATCAGGAAAAGGTCGAGATCAGCGTGCGCCGCAACTGCTTTATGCCCGATAAGACAGGGGTGGGCTACCTCACGGTGAGCGGTTTCAAAATCGATAAAGCGGCGACTACATGGGCGCCTCCTGCCGCGTATCAGGACGGAATGATCGGGCCGCACTGGAGCAGAGGCTGGATCATTGAGGACTGCGAGATCAGCAACAGCAGGTGCTGCGGCATTTCTCTTGGAAAATACCGAGATCCTGAGAATGATATGTATTTTTACACGAAGCATGTCAAGAGTCCGACGCAGATGGAGCGGGACGCGGTCTGTCGCGGACAGTACCACGGCTGGCTGAAGGAAAACGTAGGCAGTCACATCGTCCGCAGGTGCCACATCCATCACTGCGAACAGACCGGCATCGTAGGGAGGATGGGCGCCGTCTTCTCCACGATCGAGGACTGCCACATTCATCATATCTGCAATTCCCAGCAGCTGGGAGGCGCGGAGACTGCGGGCATCAAGCTTCACGCGGCGATCGACGTCACGATCCTCAGGAATCATATTCACAACTGCATCATGGGAATCTGGTGCGACTGGGAGGCGCAGGGCGCGCGCATTACACAGAACCTTCTGCACGACAATCAGCGACCGGAGGGCGTCCCGCAGGCGCAGGGCGCGATGTTCAGCACCGACGTGTTCGTCGAGGTGGGGCACGGGCCGACGCTGATCGACAATAACCTCTTGCTCTCAAAGGTTTCCGTGACGATCCCGAGCGAGGGGATCGCCTGCGTGCACAATCTGATCCTTGGCAGCTTCAGCCTGATCAACGGCGGGGTGGACAGCATCGTGAACGGGCAGCGGGAGCCGCGCTACACGCCTTACCATATTCGCCACAGGACCGAGGTCGCCGGATTCATGACGATCCTGCACGGCGACGACCGCATTTACAACAATATTTTTGTCCAGAAATATCCGATTGAAAACCCGTCCCGCACGCCGGAGGACGCGGATTACGAGAAGGTCGGGACGGAGCCGTTCGACATCTTCCCTTCCTATGAGGAGTGGGCCGCGCCCTTCCGCGCAGAGGGCGAGCCGGATATGGGGGCTCTGGGGACATACCATTTCGGGCATCTGCCGGTGTGGGTCGACGGAAACGTCTATCTGAACGGGGCTTCGGTGAGCAAACACGAGAAGCATTTTCTGGAAGAGAAGGAGCAGAAGGCGCAGGTGGAGCTGGTCAGAAGAGAAGACGGCTATTACCTTCAGACGAACATTTACGATCTTCTCGGGGACTTTCGGGACGGCGTTATCTCCAGCGATACGCTGGGGTTCGCGTTTGAGCCGGAGCAGCGTTTCGAGAATCCGGATGGCACCGATCTCATTTTGAACCGGGATTACTTCGGCGGACACCGGGGATTAAGCCCGCTGCCGGGGCCGTTCGCCGACGCGGCGGATGCGGATAAAAAAATCCGGGCGGCGCAGGCTTAGGTGTTGGGAAAGCGGTAACGGAGGAAAAGGCAATGAGATTTATAGGCTGTAAAACCTTGTTGTTAGATCAGATAAAGGGCGTAATTGATGAAAAGGCGCCCGATGCAAAAAGCCTGTGCGATATTTTTTCCGGAACGGCAACCGTGGCCAGATACTTTAAACAATGGTATGAGGTGTATTCCAATGACCTTCTGTATTTCTCGTATGTCCTGCAGAAGGGAACGATCGAAAATGATAGAATGCCGGAATTTGAAGGCCTGAAGGCAGATCTGTCAATTCAGGATCCTGTGGAATATTTTAATTCTATGGACATTTCGGACATGGAAGCACTTGAACAGGAAAAACGTTTTTTTCAAAATACATACGCGCCGACCGGCGGCAGAATGTATGTGACAGATGAGAACGCGCTGAGGATCGATTTCGCGCGAAATACCGTTGAGGATTGGTATAAAAGTGGCCTTGTTTCCGAGGATGAGTACTTCTATCTTGTGGCCTGTATTGTTGAAGGAGTACCTTTTGTTTCGAACACGTCGGGAACATACGGCGCTTTCCACAAAGAATGGGAAAGGCGTTCCTATAAAAAATATGAGGTCTACAGACTGTCTGTTACTGAAAACGGAAAGAATAACAGATCATACAACTGTGACGGCGCTGAGCTGTTAAAGCATATACAGGGAGATATCTTATATATTGATCCTCCGTATAACGAAAGGCAGTATCTTCCGAATTACCATGTCCTGGAAACGGCGGCGAAATATGATTTTCCGGAAGTCAGAGGAGTTACCGGGCAGCGTCCCTACGAGAATCAGAAATCAGATTTCTGCCTGAAAACAAAGGCGGTTTCGGCTTTTGACGAGCTGATAAAAAACGCCCGGTTTCAACATATCATATTGAGCTACAGTACGGATGGCCTGATGTCTGTTTCTGACATTGAAGAGGTAATGAAAAAATACGGAAAAGAAAGCAGTTTTAAGATATATGAGATTCCGTATCGCCGGTATAAGAGCAGAAATGCAACACTGACGGACAAGTTGAAAGAATTGCTGGTCTATATAGAGAAATAATGAAAGGATACATCTGATGTATATAAAGTCGCCGCTAAACTATACGGGTGGGAAATATAAACTGCTGGACAGAATCATTCCGAGCTTTCCGCAGGAAAATGAGTGCTTTGTCGACTTGTTTGCCGGCGGCATGAATGTAGGGATCAATGTCACGGCGAATACAATATACTCAAACGATCAGATTGGTTATCTGATTGAGCTGTATGATTATTTTCAGAAGACGCCTACGGCCGAAGTGATAGAAGCCATAAAAGAAAAAATTGAGTTTTACTCCCTGGACCAGCAGAATATTGAAGGGTATAATCGGCTCAGGGAGGACTATAACAACAGGAAAAGTCCGCTGATGTTGTTTCTCTTGACTTGCTATGCATTTAATCATCAGATCCGCTTCAACAATTCTTTTCAGTTTAACACGCCGTTTGGCAAAGACAGAAGCAGCTATAACGCCAGTATTGAGAATAACCTTATTCGCTTCTCAACGGCGCTGAAAGAAAAAAATATTATTCTGAGCAGCTGTGATTTCAGAGAGTTTGATTTTGATAAGGTAGGAAAAGGCGGAATGGTATACTGCGATCCGCCTTACCTTATTACGACCGGTTCCTATAACGACGGGAAAAGGGGCTTCGGCGACTGGACGAAAGAAGAAGACTCAGATCTGCGGGCGCTTTTGGATAAGCTGAATGATAAAGGAATATTCTTTGCGCTCTCAAACGTTTTTTATCACAAAGGAAATGCGAATGAAGAGTTGATCAAGTGGAGCGAGAAGTACCGTGTTACCTATTTGGACAAGAGGTATTCAAACTGCAGCTATCACTTTAAGGACAGAGACGCGAAAACGGTGGAAGTTCTTGTCACAAATTACGCCTGGGAGGAAATGAATTGTCAGCAGATGAAATTAAATCTTTAGATGAGTTTATCCCCTTTCTGGAGGCATATCCGGACTATGATCTGTCTACGCTGCCTTCCTGGGTAGCGGATGACATAGAGAACGCCAAAGTGTACGGAAATAAAAAGAGGGGCGTAATAATGCCGGACGGACAGAAGTATCATTTAGACAACAAACTGAATGATATGAATGGGCGCGACTGGACTTTCTTTATCAATTCGGTATTCTCTACACATTATCCTACGAGAGGAAAAGAAGGGTATGCGCACGAGATAAGAAAAATACATCCGACCCCCAAGCCGCCGCAGCTGATGCGTGACCTGATCTGTTTTTTCACAAAGCACGGCGAAATAGTGTTTGACTCATTTATGGGCGTCGGCGGCACTCTGATCGGTGCGTCGCTGGCGAACCGCAGGGCGCTGGGAATCGACCTGAATCCGGAGTATATCGACGCGTACAAAAGAGCGGCGTCTGAGCTGAATCTGGGTGAGCAGAGCACGATCTGCGGAGACTGCATAGAGATTTTGGAAAGGAAAAAGGATATCGAGGAATTCCTGAAGGAAGACAAGATAAGCCTTATGCTTATCGACCCGCCATACGGCAATATGATGAGCAGGGAAAAGACCGGAGGAGATATCAGCGTTTACGGTAAAAATTCAACACCATTCACGGAAAGCGAAAAAGATCTGGGAAATATGGACAAGGACAGCTTCCTGGCCGCGCTGAAAAAATCAGTGGAACTCACCCTTCCTTTTATCAAAACCAGGGGATACATAGTAGTATTTATTAAAGATCTGCAGCCGCATAAAAAGGATGTCAACCTTTTGCATGCGGATGTAATTAATAAACTCAATGAGATAAGGAATCTGTATTATAAGGGAATGAAAATCTGGTCGGATGAATCAACGAAACTGTATCCTTACGGGTATCCATTCTGTTTTGTGGCAAATCAGATTCATCAATATATACTGGTATTCAGAAAAGAAAAATAATGAACGCCGGCACAGCTGAAATACGCCGGCGCTCATATACGCACCCCTTCGTTTCTAAATGCGGATTTTACGCAGTCCGGGGCGTCCGGATTGATGAAGATCTCCCCGCCTGCATTTACATAGATCAATACTTTCGAATGAAGATGACCGGTCTTGGAACCGCCAAATATACTAACGCATCGCAGCACACTGCAGCCGGGATAGAATCGATCGATATAGTCTTTTTCGATGCTGTCATATCCGTTGAGTTCTTCTATTCCCCTTTTTAAGGTTGAAATCTTTTTGCCTTCAACGAGCAAAATCTGATCTGTATTCTCGTCATAGAGCACGACATCCGGGAGCAGAAGATTTTTTCCATGCTTATCTTTCTTCGGAAGTGTGATCTCTTTCCGGTCTTTTGTCCAAAAATATCCGCGTTCGCACTTGGCATGATTTTCATATACACAGCTCATGCCATACTTTGAACAGACCATATGTAAGAGAATGGAGGCGACCTTTTCAGAGCTTTTCTCGTAATGCCAGTACTGTTCCGGAAGAGAAGCTTCTGCGGGCATAATTATTCCGTCAAGACGCATGTTCAAGCGATCACAAATATATAAGAACTTATTTTTTCCGCCTGTTCTGTCAACATAGTCCTGAGATACGCCATGCCGCGTAATGACGATATCTTTTTTCCACCCCAATACTCTTAAGCACTTTGCTATCATGGATAAGCCGCCGATATTGGGGTCGTGCCCGATATTTCCGCTGCCTTTGGGGTTTGTAAGTCTGCCGGAGATCTCGATGCGATCCGCATATTTTGTGATTTCTATCGGGACGTTGTCGGCCGGCGGCTTTCGCATGCCGTTTTTGAACTGAATGAGTTCATCGACAGACGTAAAGGGCTTAAACCATCTTGAAGTATCTTTTCCGACGATCGTGGCGCCGAGCGTCAGAAGGATATTCGTGCCGAAAATACTTGTATTGCTTGGCTTTTTGCTGTCATCTCTCGCATGCTCTTCGTTGTAAAGCATATAAGTCCTGGCGCCCGGATAGAATTCATCTATGAAAACAAACTTGGAACCTCTCTGCGATACGCCGGTGTTTCTTGATTCATCATCGCCTGTTTTGGTCTCCTCAACAGCCATGAGCGGCGATTCAAAGAAAGATCCCTCTGCGGGAGCGCTCGGCTGCTTGAAGAGCAGAAAATCAAAAAAGCTGGAACTGCCGCTAACCGTTTTTAAATAAATCCTATTCGCATTTCCCACAGAAACATTCTTTACCTCATAGGTGAAGCGGAAGATTCCGGATTTTATGACAGGTTCGATGGAAATCCCTTTTGTGCGGATGGTGTCATTGAAATCGGCGGCATACAGTTCCAGTATCTTTTGAACTACATGATCTTTGGGACGCTCTTCCGTCAGGATCCAAATATTATCATTGATCATAGGTGGCCTCCGCTTACAGAAAGTGATTATATTGTTATTATAGATGTGGTATGATAAAAACTCAAGGAAAATCTATTTTGGGAAAAGAACAAATGTTCTAAAAACATCTATACATTTTATTTTGTTTATGCTATACTTTCCAATAACCTTTAGTTAAAACGAAGAGGAACGGATATATGGAATTTAAACTGCACAGCGAATACCAGCCCACCGGCGACCAGCCGCAGGCCATCGAAAAGCTGGTCAGGGGCTTCAAGGAAGGCAACCAGTGCCAGACTTTGCTGGGCGTCACGGGTTCCGGCAAGACGTTCACGATGGCGAACGTGATCCAGGCGCTCAACAAGCCGACTTTGGTACTTGCGCACAATAAGACGCTCGCGGCGCAGCTCTACGGGGAGTTCAAGGAGTTCTTCCCGGAGAACGCGGTGGAGTATTTTGTATCCTACTAGGGGCGGCGGCTTTTGGACGTGCTATTTAGTGTTATTAAGTGTTGTTTATACCAGATATTGTGGACTAGATGGACTGTATGGACAGGGCAACATGGTATGGACTGGGCAATTCTAGTGACCCTGATTCGTAAAGAAGTCATTTTAGTATAGACTTATGATAGGGATAATTAGGGTATGTCGATTGAAACAGAAATTGAAGAAAAGATAGTTTGCATTGTATTTGCGTGCAGATTAACGTATAATATATATGAGAAATGTTGAAGCTATGAAATAGCTCATTAATTGGGAAATAAGGATTGGCCATAATATTTTGTAAAATGATGGCTGTTTTGGGAGGAAGGGTCATGCAGGAATTTTACATTGAAGAAGTATCCTTATCAAATTTCAGAAAATTTGTTGATAAAACATTCAAATTGAACCGATCAATGAATGTGTTCATTGGGAAAAATGGATCAGGCAAGACGGCGATCTTGGAATCAATAAATATTTTGCTAGGTGCATACTTGGCAGCATTCAAGGAATACGTACCGAGCCGTTATGTATTTAACATATCTGAGTCAGACGTGCATTTGAAAACGAGTACGGTTGATAATGACTATGTGACTGCTCCTACGACTCCACAATATCCATGTTCAGTAGGTGGCAAGCTACGCTGGAGATTTCAGAACGAAAAGGCTGACGTTAAGGTTTATAGAAGAATACTAGAAAAAACGGGCAGCAGAACAAAATTTGCTGGAAAGAATCCCATGCAGGTAGATGTGGTGAAATGGGAAAAAAGAATTAAAACCGCTACTGGGGAAGATAAAAATCTGATTTTCCCGTTAGTTTTATATTTGAGTTCTGCACGTCTGTGGAATGAGAACAAGCAAAGCGCGAAAATGGAAAAAATACCGCAGAGGATGGAAGCATATCAAAGATGCTTGGACGGTAAGAGAAGTTCGCAGTTTGCTTTTGATTATCTTAGGCTGTTAGCTAATCTGGAGAGGGAAGAAAAAAGAAAAGAGCCGTTTCCTGCATATTCAATCATTATGAAAGCTATACAGTATTGCTTTGCTGAAGAATTGGAGCCAAATCAAGAAATCTTTTTTTCTTCCCGTTTTGGAGAGATTGCTCAACGGAATGAGGATGGAACGATTATTCAATTCTCTGAATTAAGTGATGGGTACAGAAATGTTATAAAAATTGTATCGGATATTGCAGCGCGTATGTGTGTACTTAATCCGTATTTGGGAACCGATACACTTAAAATTACGCCAGGTATTGTTGTAATAGATGAATTGGATCTAAGTCTGCATCCGACGTGGCAAAGACGAATTGTACGTATACTGAAGGAATTATTCCCAAAGGTTCAGTTTGTATGCGCTACGCACTCTCCATTCATTATTCAAGCTTTGGAAAATGGAGAGCTAAAAATAGTGGATGCGGAATTAGAAGCGGAATATTCAGGTGTAAGTATTGAAGATATCGCTGTTGATATTATGGGCGTAGAGTTTGCAAGGTACAGCGAGAAAAAAGAGACTATGTATAAGCTTGCAAAGCAGTATTTCGAGGAATTAAAGAATGTATCTTCGGAAAAAGATTTGAGTGAAATAAAAGAGCAGCTTGATTTAGTATCTTCAAAATATAGTGATAATCCAGCATACTGCGCACTGTTGGAACAGAACTATTTAGTTCGTAAAACAGAAATAGAGGGATAAATTTATGCGGCCAGTAAACAAAGGAGATACCCCTAATATTAAGTTTAAGGTGTATTCGGATGCAGAGCCATATTTGGAGGAAAGATTAGGGGCATATTGTTCGTACTGTGAATTTCCGATTGCACATGTTCCAGAAGTTGACCATAGGATATCAAAGTCTAAGGATGGAAGCCTGTTGGCGTGGGACAACCTATTGCTATCCTGTAAATACTGTAATACAAGAAAAAGTAATATAATTGAGTCGGGGAATAAGAGCCTTTACATATGGCCGGACGAAGACAACACATTTAAAGCTTTCACGTATCAGAATGGAATCCCGAAAGTGAATGAATATTGTGATGATCAGGAAGCTAGGAGTAAAGCTACGAATTTATATAATTTAATCAAATTAGGAAATATCCCACAGGATCCTAAAGATAAAGACAAAAGGTCTATTAAGCGAGGAGAAGCCTTTAAATCTGCAAAAATAAGTAAAGAGAATTGGGAAAAAGTTAAGAATTCGCCAGAGAGGGATAGGTTCCGACAATTGATTCTTCAACTAGCAGCAGCATTAGGTTTTTTTTCTGTGTGGATGGAGGTTTTTAAAGATGAACCTGAAATTTGTAAAGATTTGGTTGAAGCATTTCCTGGTACTGTAAAAAAATATTGCCTTGTATAAAATGTAATACATAATAAAGGACCGTTTGCATCATGCAAGCGGTTTTTTCATACAATAGGAAATTTCTCCTAACGGAGAAATCCTGAACGAAAAAAGCCCGCCGGAAGCGGGCATGGGTAACAGACG